>JAQUWF010000050.1 GCA_028692975.1 Lachnospiraceae bacterium | reverse complement strand
ATTTTTTTTTTATTACAATTCTCTAATTTTCACCGTTTCTTTTTGTAAACTATTACAAAAAAAGAGATACTTTCGTACCCCTTTCTCAGTTGATTCTAAAAGAAAAATATCATATGGAAGCCGATGGAACGCAGGTGGCGGATTAGGTATCAAACAGATCATCCATGGTCAATAACACCACATTCTCCCGAACGGCTCTCTCCTGAACAGGTGTTGTGTATCCGCCTTTGCTGATAAACATATAGTGTTTCTCTATTTTATCTGAGAAACCTTTCGCCGCCGTTAATAAATCCTCGTATTCTTCCATTGGCATTGGACGATTCGTAAATTTACATTCACAGAATAATGCTGCGGACTTATTTTTGTTAAATGCCAGAATATCCACATCATCCTGCGCCTTGATCACAGGATTGTTCCCCCACCATTTTCCAATGGCTGCCGGAACAAAAGGAAGTTTCCTGCATTTCGCCTGGCGAATCAGATATTGCCTGCAAATATCCTCAAATGCAAGTCCCATAAAATCAGATATGCTGTCACATATCTCCTCTGAAGCCATGGCGGTGCCAAGCATTTCATAATAACTCTTATTGGAAAAGACATAATGATACCAAAAGCGATAAAAATTATCAGTCAAGACATAAATTGTCTTCTTACTGTTTTCTGCTTCACCACATGGAACTCTCTTTTCTACCAGCCGAATCGCCTGAAGTGTCACCAGGTATTTACTGCATTTACTCTTATCCTCATGGATGCAATCTGCGATTTCTGTAACTTTATTATACCCCCTTGCGATTACCTCAAGGATGCTATTATACACATTCGGCTCCCGAAGTTCCATTTTCAGCAGCATCTGAGGTTCATCATTTAGGAATGACCCATTATCTAATATGCGATCCTGAATATTTCGCTGTAAAGATACATTCTCCGAAAAAGCATTCAGATATCTTGGTATTCCCCCCAGTATTCCATAGGCAAGCAATTTTTCTTCATTTGAATAATTTGGAAAAAAAGCTGCCGAATCCAAATAATCAAACGGTTTCACTTCCATAGACCTTGTAATTCTTCCATAAAGAGGACTCTCATACCCCATAATCTCATTAACCATAAAACTGACACTGGATCCACATAAGATCAGTAATATATTCTGATTTTTCCAATGGTGATCAATCTCATGCTGCAGCATACTCTTTATGGCAGGATTTGGTCCCGCCATAAATGGAAATTCATCGATAATCAAAACCGTTTTCTGTGTTTCTGCTTTCTTCGTTAGATAAGAAAATGCATCTTCCCAGTTCTGAAATGGCGCAATAAAATGCTGTTCAAAATGCTGTTGTATTGTCCGCGAAAAATCCTGTAGATTCAGGCTATCATTCTTTTCCTGCGCAGAATAAAAGATAACATTATGCTCATTCGTAAATTTCTGAAGAATCGTTGTCTTTCCTACCCGCCTTCTTCCATACATTACAAGAAACTCGAATTGATGACTTGCATATAGTTGTTCCAGTTGTTGAAGTTCTGATTTTCTTCCTATCACTTCCGAATTCCTCCCATCTGTCATGATTTACAAGTAGTATACTCCAAAGTATACTACTTGTAAATCATATCTTTTAAGTTGTTCGTCAGTTCTGAAATAGTACGGCATTTTTTGTTGGCAATATATTCCCCTTTTTCATTACCATTCACATAAAGCAGCGTACCGACATTTCCATTATGAACAAATCTCGTACACATAATTAAATCCCCCTAATTCCTTCGATATTTCCAGACTGTATCGCTTTAATATTCCGAGAAATTTTTTCCTCTGACCAATCCCACCATTTCATTCTAAGTAATTCCGTAATGGTTTCATCCTTAAACCGTTTTCTGATAGGTTTTGCTGGTACTCCTCCTACAACGGTATAAGGCGGTACATCTTTCGTGACAACAGCACGAGTACCTATAATTGCACCATCGCCAATCTTAACACCTGCCAAAATGACTGCTTCATAGCCAATCCATACATCATTTCCGACAATAATATCTCCTTTGTTATCCCACGCCTCCGTAACACTCTTTTTCTCAAGTTCCCACTCATCAAAAAATAAGGGAAACGGATATGTGGACAGAGAAGCCATTGTATGATTCGCGCTGTTGAAAAGAAATTTTGCACCGCAGGCAATCGAACAAAACTTTCCTATAACGAGTTTGTCATGGTTAATCGGATAGTGATAAAGGACATTATTCTTTTGAAAATCCGTGGGGTCATTCACAAAGTCGTTATACATGGTATAATCTCCTACGGTGATACCGGAATCGGTAACGGCATTTTTTAAGTAAATAGTTTGTACATCACCTGTCCGTGGGTATAGAATTTTAGAGTTAGCCATTTTTGTAATCCTCCTGTTAAAAACGTTATATCATGATCACTAAGCTCGAAAACACCTCGCTAAGTGTTCAGATATGCATTCTCACTAGGTTCAATCTGCACTCCGCTTGATTTCACCAAGTGTTCATAGTATATCATAATTGTACCCACCAACAAGGCTATTCTCAATACACCAAACAATGCAGAAACGATTAGTAGAAAAAGGGAACTGCTTTTTCAGCAGCTCCCTATAATCATTTCTGATATATTATTTTTCTTATGGCATATACCGAAAGATAGTATTCCTCCGCAAGTTCCTCAATCGAAACACCATTCTGATATTTCTTTATAATGATTTCATTGCGTTCATAAAGTTTCTTTCGGTAACCAGACGATTCACCCCAAGATTTATGTTGTTCGTCTTTGGCAGGTATATAGATACAACCCGCTTGCACATACTTTTGTAACTCCTCGACCAACATATCCTTTATTAAATTTTTCGTGTGTATCACATATGCCTTTTCCACATGCAGGTAACATTTGTATGCCATTTCATATAATGCGCAGGTTTGATTCGTGTACTTTTCCATACAATGCGCAGGTAGTATTCTTACATCTTTCAGTCTCACATTCAAAATTCCAACAGAAAGAAAGGGGATACTTTCGCATCCCTTTCCCATTTGATTCTATTAAACTTTATTTTTCTTCCACCTGATAATCAAAGAAATCAAAATCTGCATAATGCTCATGCTTCACCCGGTCGGCGCAGGTGATGCCTACCATGGTTCCTGTAAATTCTCCGTATTTGCAGTATTCATCGGAAAAAATCGATGTGTCGAATACCTTGCCGATCTGACGATATTCTTTTCCATCATAACTCCAGTAAAAGCTAGTCTCTCTGCCCTCAATGCGAAGCTGCAGATAGATTGGAACATCCTCCACTGCTGTCCTGGTGTCTACGTACTCGGTCTTTTCTCCGTTTTCCAGCTGCACCAGGGATAATGCGCTCTGGCCCAGCGTCTCACTGTAATATTTCCGCAGATTAATATAATTCATATTATCATAATACAAAATCAATCCCGCACTGTGCTGGTATACTTCCGGGGTGAAATCCATCTTTGTGGTTACTGTTGCCTGGGTACTGGTCAGTTTTCTTGCCAGGATACTTACTTTATTCAAAGAAGTCCTGGCCTCCTGGCCGCGAAGGCGTACCCAGCCTTTTCTGGCGGTCACATCCGCAAAGGACGTTGGCATGAGCCGTGGCGCATAATACCAGTTACCCAATTCTTCCCCATCAAAATCATCAAAAGCAGGAGATTGCTCCATAGGATATTCCGGCAGTTTACTGGGTTCGTACACATCGTCCACCAGATTCGTGCCGTCTGCCTTGCGCAGCCACCCATCCTCCGTCCATACCATTTTAGAAATGGCAGTCTCACGCCCCAGAGTACAGCGAAGCTCCGGCAGAAATGGTCTGGAGCAATGATAAACCATATACACCTCACCCAGCGATGTTTCCACATAACTTCCATGGCCTGCCTTCTGTAGCAGCACCTTGGGATTATAGTATTTCGGTTTGAGATGATCGGGGTCGTGGCGTTCATTGTCGCTGATTGGATTTGACGTAAGAATCGGATTCATGGGATCACCCTCATAAGGTCCCCAGGGATTTTCCGCCCGCCCCATGGTCACGGAATGATTGTAGCCCGTCCCGCCTTCCGCCGACATAATATAATAATAACCATCCCGTTTGGTCAGATGAGGTGCCTCGATACATCCCCTGTCCGTGCCCCCTCGCCAGATGGTCTTCGGATATCCCATCACTTTTTCTGCTTTTGGGTCATACTCCACCAGACAGATTGCCCCCGGCTTTTCATAGCCTTCCCGCGTTTCCCATCCCATGGACACAATATACTTTTTCCCATTGTCATCGTGGAGAATGGAAGCATCAAACCCTGCGGAATGTAAATATACCGGCTCGGACCAAGGCCCGCGAATATCCTTTGCAGTAATCACAAAATTATCCACATCAAAATATCTGGCATTCATAGAATTCATGACACCATAAACCACATAAAACAGGTCTTCGTCCTCACAGTAAGTCAGGCACGGTGCCCAGATTCCCTTTGCCGAGGGAAGTTTTTTCAAATCCACCTGACTGTCATCCTTCAGTACATGGGTATATAATTCCCAATTCTTCATATCTTTGGAATGGTATACCGGAAGCCCCGGAAACCACTCGAAGGTGGATACAACAATATAGTAATCATCCCCTTTACGACAAACACAGGGATCCGGATTGAAACCGGGGAAAATGGGATTTTTCATCATAGTTCTGCCCCTTTCTTATGCATGTTCTACCGGAAACCAACCCTGGGCAACACATTTGTCAAAATCCCAGGCATCCCAGCCGATCCATGAGGATTCAGAAACCGTATCCAGCAGCAATTTGTAATTCCAATAAAAGTAACCGCTTCCTGCATTCCATGCCTGTAGCTGTGCTTTCGCCAGTTCCTGATAAATTACTTTCTTTTCTTCCAGGGTAAATGTCTCTGCATCCACACCCTCCATACCATTTAAAACACTCTGTCCACCTTTGGTATCATGTCCGCACGCATAGGAATTAAACAGACACCACTCTCCACAGATAACAAGGAAATACCGGGACATTTCTTTGATTTCTCTTTCGTAATTTTCTTTCACGAAGTTTACATAACCTTCTACAGACTGCGCACATCCTGTCATCTCTGCCATCATAAGATACTGGTGAGTGTCAAGAATCACATTCTCAAATTCTGTTTCCTGCATAAAGTCTTTCCATGCCAGAAAATCAAAACCATCGTGAATGACCACAGATTTTTCCACTGGCATATATTTGCGGATTCTTCTATACGCATCTATATAGAAGCTTCTCAGGAATGCCATTTCTACCGGTCTGCTCTGCTTTCCAAGCGCTTCATCCACAGGCTTGTAGCGTTCCAGGATATTAAAGGAATCCCAGGCCGCAGCAGTCAGCGGTTCATTGACGATCTCAATGCCCAAAAGCCCTGCTCTGGTGCCATATCTCTTAGCCAGTTTTTCCAGTAACTCCAGGGTAAATGTCACTTTTTCCGGGTCCTGTGCCCAGGTACACACTCCTGAGATACCGCCATTATCAAATCCATTCTGACCGCCCGGAACCGTGTGCAGATCAATAAGAATCTGCAATCCATACTTTTCTGCCC
Organism: Lachnospiraceae bacterium; assembly: GCA_028692975.1. GTDB lineage: Bacteria > Bacillota > Clostridia > Lachnospirales > Lachnospiraceae > JALENY01. The sequence continues at coordinate 17,927 of JAQUWF010000050.1, read as the reverse complement.
ATCCAAAGGCCTTGTCCAATTCCTCGATACAGCCCAAAAACGGTGGGCAGTCGCCAAAGATAAAATATGGAACAGGGATACGCACCGCATTCATATGATGAGATTTGATGATTGCAAAATCCCGTTCTGTAATATATTCACTGCGATGTACCTTGATCCGCGCCTCATAGACTTCTTTGGATAGCTGGGTGGGGAGATAATATTCATCCTCCGCCGTTGTCCCTTCAAAAAGCGCCGGGCTCATCCATTTTTCCAGCACCAGCCAGTTTCCCAGATTTACACCTTTGATCTGCATATGTTTTCCTTCCTTTCTTCTATTCTGCAAGATATGCTTTGAATTTTTCTTTTACATCTGCTTCATCTTCCGTATTCACAACCAGCGTTAGCGGTTTTTCCAAATCCAGACTAAAGATCCCCATGATTGACTTTGCATCCACATAATACTTGCCTGCCTGCAGATCCACATCACAGTTGAACTTAGAACAGATTTTATTAAATGCATCTACATCCTTCACTCCACCTAATTTTACGCTTACTTTGACCATTTTCTCATCCTCCTGCTATATTTTTCTATTCTTTCTGTGCACCTGCACGATCTTTCAGATCTTTGATGATTCCGTCAAATTCTTTATCCAGTTTCCAGAATTTCATAATGATGAGTCCAACCACAAAAACCGCAATAGGGATCCACACAAAACAGATATTGATGGAAAGGAGCGCCGAATCTGTCTGTACCGCTGCCTCTCCTGCATATCCACCAGCCGCAAGGATCCAGCCTAGCATGGCAGAGCCCAGTCCGTTACCGATTTTGTACCCGAAGCTGCAGGCACTGTTTACCAGACCTTCCGTACGATACCCTGTCTTCCATTCACCATAATCAATGGTATCCGATACCATAGCCCACATGGTTGCTCCTCCACATGCGCCGCCAAGCCCGCGGATAATACTGGAAATAACAATAACTACCGTCGTTCCACCGGAATATGCCAGAACCAGCATACCGATAATATTCAATACAAGACCTGCGGCAAACACATTTCTTTTGCCGAATTTCTTAACAAACGCGGCAATCAGGAACATACATACAATCTGTGCAATATTCATAGTGCTGTTGATGGTTGCCACCAGATTGGAATCTCCCAGGATTTCCTTTGCGAAATACACCGTTGCACCGCCATTGATGGAATACATCATAAAGAAGAAGGCCAGCACTATGGTAATCATAATCCAGTATTTATTTTTAAATAATGCTTTGATTCCTTCTTTGATCGGAACTACAGCCGCCTTGCCTGTTTCCTCTTCCAATACGGGTTTTACACGTTCCTTGGTTCCAAAGAAATTAATCAAAAAGGCTACAACAGATAACGCGCCAAGGACGCAGAATGTTTTCGTCCATGCACTGGCATTATTTCCAAAGAACTCCACCAGTGGAAGTGTAAATGTATTAATTATCAAGGTTCCTGCCGTTGCAAGAAGATTTCTGAAGATACTCAGTACAGATCTTTCATATGGATTCTGGGTCATCAGTGCATTCAATGCAGAATAAGGCACATTGATTGCTGTATAAATAACCGTTGAGACCAGATTATAGGTAATAAACACGTAAACCAGTTTGGGAACCTCAGCCCATCCGGCAGGCACAGAAAACAGCAGCACACCGGAAACAGCAAACGGAATACACATGCGCAGCAACCACGGCCTTGCTTTACCAAATCTTGACTTGGTACGGTCCACGATAATTCCCATAATAATATCACTGATTCCATCAAAAATTCTGGAAATCAGCATGATCGTTCCCACAGCCGCCGCGCTTACCCCGGCATAGTCTGTGTAGTAAAACAGTAAGAATGCTGACATTGCCGTATAAATAATATTACATCCAAAGTCTCCGCATCCATAAGAAAATCTTTCAATTATTTTTCTAAATGTTAATTTTGACTTGTTTTCCATGAGTTTTCTCCATCCCTAATTCTTTTTTATTCTCCGTAACTGTTCAGTACCTGACCAGTTACGATTCTCCTGCCATTGTAGCAGCCGGAAAAACCACTCATCAAGCGCGCTCTTGATTTATTGTAAATAAAATATACCACGGTTATTTCTTCGTTTGTAGATATGTTTTTGACACATTAATAGGTCAATATTGACTTTTTTATTTCTAACTGTCATACTGTTTTTATACAATGCTAGGAAAAGCACAGGGGGGAATGCTATGGAAAACACCAAAAATAAGCCTTTAGAATATGAACTTGTCAAAATAGATCCTTCCGGGGATGTTTATTTTGAGCACTATTTTGACCAGGGCCGTCTGGTTTCCAATCATTGGCATAACGATATCGAATTGATTCTGCTTTTAAATGGCGAATTGGATGTTTCTATGGGGAAACAGACGCTGCATTATAAACAGGACGATATTATCCTCATAAATTCCCAGGTAGTGCATTCCACCATATGTACCGCCCCAAACGAGTCCATACTGGTCCAGATTCCCTATCCATTTTTGAAACGTTATATACCTGATATGGATGATTATATTTTTACCGTAGACTGTTTTTCAGAAGATTCCCTGGTCAAAACCAAGCTTCTGCAATTAAAAGAAACGCTTCAGCAGATGCTGCTGGTAAATGAATACCATCCGGATGGGGGAAAACTCCAGTTCACAAGCCTTCTATTCAAACTCCTCTACCAGCTTTATCACAACTTCCGCACGCAGGATTTCCAGTCGTCCATGCAGAAGAAGGCAAAGGATTTAAATAAACTGGAGCCCGTGCTGGATTATATTCAGGAGCATTACACAGAGCCACTTTCTCTGCGGGAAATAGCCCATGTGGCCGGATTCCAGTTCGAATATTTCTGCCGCCTGTTCAAGAAAAATATGGGGCTTACGTGTCTGGAATATATGAATGAAATACGGCTGTCTCATTTTTACAATGACCTGATTGCCACGGATCACCCCATTCAATATCTGTTGGACCTGCACGGCTTCACCAACTATAAGCTCTTCCGCAAATTATTCGCAGCCAAATTCCATACCACCCCTTCCCAGCTGCGGCAAAGCCTGCAATCCTAAAATAAAAGACAGAGCCACCGCAAATAAATGCAATGGCTCTGTCTCTTTCTTCATCCTGCCCTTATCGATGCTTGCCCGTACCCCTGACAATTTCACAAATTCATACATTACGATCCCATCACAACTTTTTGCCATGCGGACCGTACTTTATCGCTTGCTATACGGTCTCATCACAACTTCCTGCCATACAGACCGTACTTTATCGCTTGCTATACGGTCCCATTGCAACTTTTTGCCCTACGGACCGTACTTTATCGCTTACTTTACGGTCGCATCACAACTTTTTGCCCTAGGGACCGTACTTTATCGCTTACTTTACGGTCTCATCACAACTTTTTGCCCTACGGACCGTACTTTATCGCTTACTTTACGGTCTCATTGCAACTTTTTGCCCTACGGACCGTACTTTATCGCTTACTTTACGGTCTCGTCACAACTTCCTGTCTTACGGACCGTACTTTATCTTTGTATCTTCCGAAGTAATGCATCCTGCAATGTTTTGGAAAAATTAATTCCCAGTGCTGTCGCTCTGTCATTCAGCCAACAGGGTATGGTCAATGTCTTTTTTACTGCTTTGGTATTTTTATACCGATTCAAGTCGCAGGTCACAGGACTTACAAACCCTGCCTGATCTGTCTGCATTTCTTCCATAGCGGACGGTTTCGGCAAGGGACGTTCTTCTTCCAACAATGTTAATGCGTAACCTAACAATGCCTCCTGTGCATTTTCCATAGTTTCATTAACCGTTGTCCCAAACGACTGGCACCCCACCAAATCGGGAAACTCCACCCAATACGTCTTATCCTCCTCATGAAAAATCGCCGGATATATTAACAACATAGATTTGTTCCTCCATTTGATTTGTTCTGCATCGTTTTCTCTTTAGCATAACACGTATCATACGTGCTTTCAATATATAAAAATGGCGGCAAGGACATTTTAATCCTTACCGCCACTTTCTATTATACACTTAACTGTGGATCACAGCCCCGCTGGGTGAGTTTCCGAAAGACTGCGGAAAAAATAATAATGCTGACCATAGCTACTGCTACCCCGATCAGGTTTGCCACGATTCGGATTCCCACAGCCTGATCTGCCGGAAAAAGAAGCACAGCCGTGACCAGCGCACTGAACGAATTGTAGATTGTCTTTATAAAATAAGATGTAATGAACATGGACAAAAATCCTGCCAACAAAATAATCATGACCTGATACTGGGCAGGCACGAATTCTTCAAACACAGTAAAGACGACAACACTGCCGATAATTGTTGCAGGAATCCTCCATACCATACGGTTCTTGTATTCTGCCGCAAGCGGCGTACTCAGAGACAGCACGGTCAGACAGATCCACATGGTCTTTGGGAAATGCACCAGTTCACCTGCCAGCATGACCAGCGTCAGAGTGGTAACCAGTCGGATATACCACTGGGTTCGCGTGGATGCAATGCGGTTCTCCATGAACAAATCCCGGATTGTTCTTTTCTGCTCCGTCTTTCTATGAACCACGTAATAAAGGATACCAATAATCACACCGCCCACCAAAAGGCTGATCCAGCGTTTCTGAAATACAGCCCCTGTGACATCATAGCCCTGGAGCATGATATATCCCATAGTAAATGGAAGATTACCACTTTGGGACAAGTCATGTCCCGTAAAAATCATGATTCCTGTCAATGCCACCACATTTACTATAACGCCTGCCCATGGATTTATCAGGGAAAGCTTCGGTGCAAATGCCAGCACTGCAAAGAGTACTGCAATACTGATGGCAGCCTGTCCGGCATGATAGCCCAGATCCGCACCTATGAGAATCAGCATCCCCATGAGGATAACTACACCGACAATACTGTTTTCCGTCCCACAGAGCCAGTTATAACCATTAATAAACAACACACAAAATAAAAATACCGGCAATTTCTTCACGATTCCCATTGCCGCCTGCTTCACTTTTTTTGAATCCATATACGATCAGCCTTCTTTCCACAAATATGTGGAGAGGATTATATCACACTTCATGAAAAAATGGAACACCCCATTTTGTTTTATGAATCACTTGCACTTTCCCTGTTTTGCGTTATACTAAATAAAAATACTCATGCTTATTAGGAGGTTTCCATGATTCCGGAAGAAGAAAAAATATACCAGACCAATCATCTGTGCAGCGGATGTGGCAAATGTCTGGTGGTCTGTCCGCAGAAATGTATTTTGGTGGACCGGGTGGCATCCATCCGCACCTCGGACTGTACCAAGTGCGGCGAATGCTACCATATCTGTCCACATGACGCTATTGATTATGAATAATATAACACACCAGACATTCGTATTCCCGCAATGTCTTTCTCTCAGAAAGGCTGCTCTCCTGCTCATAATTACTGAGCAGACACCTATAGCCTAACATCTCGATCTGCTCCGGCAATTCCACCGCTTTCCCTTTAAGATTATTCACTACCAGCATTTCCTGCCCATCCAGTCTGCGTTTGTATACAAGCAGATCCGTATTCTCCTCACACAGGAATTCGATAGATCCCTCCGCAATCACCGGATACTCTTTGCGCATCTGAATCAGTTTTTTGTAATAGTGCAAAATAGAATCCTCATCCTTCTGCTCTGACTCTACATTCATATACTTATAATTCTCCGGGCTCTGCAGCCATGGCTTCCCTTTTGAAAACCCGGCATATGTCCCGCCATTCCACTGCATCGGTGTCCTGCCGTTATCTCTGGAACGGGCACGCAGGATTTCCAGCGCCTCATCTCTCGTCTTGCCCTCCTCCAGCATGATCTCATAATAATTGGTACTCTCCACATCCTGATATTGCTCAATGCTTTCATAATACGCATTGGTCATGCCCAGTTCTTCCCCCTGATACACATATGGTGTCCCGCGCATCATATGGATCATAGTGGCCAGCATCTTCGCCGATTCTTTCCAGTAATGTTTGTCATCCCCGAACCGCGACACGGCTCTCGGCTGGTCATGATTGCACCAAAAGAGCGCATTCCATGATCCTTCCTTCTGCATGCCCAGCTGCCATACCTCATACAGTTTCTTCAAAGCCTTATAGTCCGGCTCCATGATTTCCCACTTATTTCCATCTTTATAATCCACCTTCAGGTGATGGAAATTAAACACCATGGATAATTCTTTCTCCGCTGGATTGGCGTAGCGCACACAATTCTCCAGGGAGGTGGAGGACATTTCCCCCACGGTCACCATGTCCTCAATCCCAGTATCCCGCACCAGTTCTTTCAGATAATCGTGGATATTCGGCCCATCCGTATAGAATCTTCTGCCGTCCCCGACCTGGTCGTCCTGAAACTGCTCCGGCTTGGAAATAAGATTGACCACATCGAAGCGGAATCCCTTCACGCCCTTTTTCTTCCAGAACCGGATGACTTCTTTTAATTCTTCCCGCACCTTAGGATTGTCCCAGTTCAAATCCGCCTGGGTTACATCGAAGAGATGCAGGTACCATTTCTGCAAATGAGGCACATATTCCCACGCATTTCCCCCGAACTTGGACATCCAGTTGGTAGGGGGCTGGTCCGGCGCGCCATCCCGGAAAATGTAATAATCCATATACTTCGGATCACCCTTCAGGGCACGCTGGAACCACTCGTGAGCGGTAGACGTATGGTTGAACACCATATCAAACATCAGGCCAATCTGACGTTTGTCTGCCTCAGCGATCAGCTTCTCCACATCTTCCATCGTTCCAAACCGCGGTTCGATGGACAGATAATCTGCCACATCATAACCATTATCGTTCTGGGGCGATTTGAAAAACGGCGTCATCCAGATATAGTCAATGCCCAGTTCCTTCAGGTAATCCAGTTTTTCCGTTACGCCTTTGATATCCCCAAGCCCTTTATTCCCTGAGTCATAAAAAGATTTCGTATAAATTTGATAAACAGTACTATTCTTAAAATTACTCATAACTGTCTTCGTCCTCTCCATTAAAATGCAGCGATAACGTCCCGTGCCGCGGTTACTTCTTTGCCGGTAAAAAACTCTATGTTCTTTGCTTCATCCATGTCCGTTACCACCATAATCGTGGTAAGTGGATATCCTGCTGCCCGGATTTTTTCCGGATCAAAAGTTATCAGTTTCTGACCTGCCTTTACCTTATCGCCCATAGCCACATGCGGAGTAAATCCCTCGCCTTTCAGATTCACCGTATCCAGACCGATGTGCAGCAGGATCTCTGTACCGTCCGCAAGAGTCAGCCCGCAGGCATGGTTGGATTCTTCCATGATCATACTCACTTCCCCATCCGCCGGTGCTACCAGTACCGTATCCACAGGCTCGATAGCCAGTCCGTCACCCAATGCCCTGGAAGAGAAAACCTGATCCGGAACTTCCTCTATAGACATGACTTTACCTGATAAAAATGCTTTCAGATCCTTTACTTCCTGTACAGGATCCTCTACAGATCTTTTTTCTGTTACTTCTTCCTGCACCTCTTCACTTCCAGAAGCACACACACCCTTTTTCCTGCCTACTATAATAGTAAGAACAAATGGCACCACAATGGTAATCACCATACAAATCGCAAAAACCGGGATGAATTTCGGGTTAATAGAAAGGATACCGGGAAGTCCGCCTACACCGATGGCATTGGCTGCCACACCAAAGGTAAGGGAAATAACTGCTGCTATAGCCGAACCAATCATTCCACAGATAAATGGAAATCCGTATTTTAAATTCACACCGAACATAGCCGGTTCTGTTACACCCAGATAACAGGAAATACATGCCGGGACAGAAACTTCTTTGGCTTTCGCATCCTTTTTCTGTAACATAATCATACCGAGAACAGCAGACCCCTGTGCAATATTAGAAAGAGCGATCATGGGCCACAGGGTAGTACCGCCAAAGTCTGCGATAAGCTGCAGGTCTATGGCATTGCTCATGTGATGAAGCCCCGTAATAACAAGAGGCGCATACAGGAAACCAAAGATCGCACCGAAAATCTGCTTGAAACTGCTGGTCAGTCCGGCATTGACCATATCAGAAATCCATGATCCGATCTGCCAGCCGATAGGTCCCAGAACACCGTGAGCGATAATTACCGCAAATAATAGAGATAAAAACGGTACAACGATCATGGAAATCACAGCCGGGCAGATCTTACGGAAGAACCGCTCCAGATAAACCAGGGTAAATCCTGCCAGGATAGCCGGAAGCACCTGTGCCTGATAACCGATCATATTGACCTGGAAGAATCCGAAATCCCAGTGTGGTATCTCTGCCGCGGCCGTGGTCGCCACAGAATATGCATTCAAAAGCTGCGGAGAAACAAGGGTAATACCGAGTACAATACCCAGTGCCTGTGTGGTGCCCATCTTTTTCGTGATGGACCAGACGATGGCTACCGGCAGGAAATTAAATACAGCCTCACCGATGAGCCAGAGGAAATTATACATGCCTGCCCAGAATTGGGAAATGTCTACCAGCGTCTGTGTTCCATTGTTAAAAAAGGCAATCTGTCCGATAATATTGCGGAAACCTAAAATCAAACCTCCCACGATAATAGCCGGAATCAGCGGCGCAAAAATCTCTGCCAGATTGGACATGGCGCGCTGTGCCACATTCTGATTCTTCTTTGCCGCATTCTTTACCGCGTCCTTCGATACGCCTTCGATGCCTGCCACTGCGGTAAAATCATTGTAATAGCTGCTTACTTCATTTCCGATAATAACCTGAAACTGTCCCGCCTGGGTAAAAGTACCCTTTGCAGTGGGCAGAGCCTCGATAGCCTTCACATCCGCTTTCGCAATATCGTTCAATACGAACCGCATCCTTGTGACACAGTGGGATACCGCAGCGATATTTTCTTTTCCTCCTACGTACCGAAGCAGATCTTGCGCTTCACTGGTGAATTTTCCCATGATTTTTCCTCCTGAAATCATAACCTCATTTTTCGCAACTTGTTTAAACATGTTTTTGTTATCTATAATATAACTTGTTCAAACATGTTTGTCAATATGTATTTTGAAAAATTATTGTTATGATAGTTACAAAAAGACTTATTCAAAGTTGCCGTTTCCAACAAATTTAAATAAGTCTTTCTTTTTATCTCCTTTATTTGATTCTCTGTGCCTGGTCGAAAAATACGAACCGGTCTGGCCTGTGCCGCGACTGGGTGTATTCAAAGAGGACACCGTCCGCATTAAAGGTATGGCTGCTCACCACCGCAAGGCAGTTGTACCCTTTCATATCCAAATACTTCGTATCCAGTTCCGTCATCTTCTCCACGGTAAGCTTACGTTTCGTCGTGACAATAGTCTCGCCAAGCACCTGTTCCATATATTCATATACGGATTTTTCCGCAATCTCCGGAGTAAGGTCCTTCACCACATCCCGCCGGAAATAATTGTGGTCAATAATCAGGGCTTCCCCTTCTATATAACGCACCCGCTGCAGATAATAGATCTCCGTTCCCACCGGAAAGGAGGTCCGCTGTTCCATTCTCTCGTCCACCGTAAGTTCCGCGAAGCAGATCACCTTCGTGGTATACTCCTGCTTGTTGCGGGCTACCGCCTCCTTGAGACTTTCGATGCCCGACAACAGGAATTCCGCCTGCTCCTGCTTCTGGTAAATGATCTGCACCCCTTTGCCGTGGATACTCTGCACATATCCCGCATCCGCCAACTGGCGGATCGCACGGCGGATCGTATTGCGCGAACAGTCGTATTCTTCCACCAGCTGATGCTCGGAAGGCAGCATATTCGCATACGCATACACTGCCTCCTCTATTTTTTCTTTCAGACTATCATATATCACATTATATTTTGCTCCCGGCATAATAAAAACCTCGTTTCTCTACACTATTTCTGTGGTAATCATACCATGTTCCCAAAGATGTTTCAACAAGTTACAAACCAAAACAGGGATATGGATTTTCTCCATACCCCTGCCTTTTATCTGTATTATCCTGGTTTTCCTTCCTGCAATTCTGTCAACAATTTCCCAATCTCCTAGGAAACACTTACTTCCCCACGCAGCACCTTCTGGAAATCCTCATAATTCTTCTGGAGCAGATCCGGTGTATGCAGGCTGTATGGACATTTTTCCATACATTTATTGCAATGAAGGCATTCCTCTATTTTGGTCATTTTGTTCTGCCACTCTTCCGTCAGCCATCCCGCAGACGGTGCACGGCGGAGCATAAGAGACATTCGCGCGCAGTTGTTGATCTCAATACCTGCCGGACATGGCATACAGTAACCACAGCCACGGCAAAAATCTCCACTCAATTCTTCTTTGTCATGAGCGATCAACGCTTTGATTTCCTCAGTCATGGTCGGTGGTTCTTTTATGAAAGAAATAAACTCGTCCAATTCTTCCTCTTTCTGGACGCCCCAGATTGGAAGTACATTGTCAAACTGTGCCTCAAATGCATATGCCGCCTTCGCATTGTTGATCAGCCCGCCGGAAAGTGCTTTCATAGCGATAAATCCCATGTTCTTTTCCTTACACATATTCACCAACTCAATATCTTTGTCGATAGCCAGATAACAGAAAGGAAACTGCAGCGTCTCATACAGTCCCGACGCGATGGCCTCTTTCGCTACAGCCAGCCGATGGTTCGTGATACCGATATGCCTGATCTTGCCCTGTTCTTTTGCTTCCAACATGGCCTCATACAATCCTGTCCCGTCTCCCGGTTTTGGACAGAAAGATGGGTTATGAAATTGATAGATATCGATATGATCCGTACACAGATTATGCAGGGATGTTTCCAGGTCCTTTTTCAGATCTTCCCCATTTTGTGCACCGCTCTTGGTTGCAATATATACCCGGTCCCGCACATCTTTCAATGCTTCGCCCAGTTTTTCCTCACTGTCGGAATACCATCTTGCAGTATCAAAAAAAGTGATGCCAGCCCCAAAAGCCTTTCGTGCCAGATGTACCGCGTCCTCCGCAGCAATCCGCTGAATAGGCAGCGCTCCAAATCCATTTTTATTTACGGTAATATTTGTACTGCCTAAAGTCACTGTATCCATGTTATCCTCCTCGTATTGCGTCTTTTTTTCAATTATACACTCTTTTTTACTGGGATTCCACTATCTTCATCAGCCCCACTTCTTCCGGTATTGCAGGGGCGTCATATGTTCGTGCTTCCGAAACATATTGATAAAATGGCTTACGTTATTCATGCCGCAGGAAAAAGTTATCTCATTTACTGACTCCTGGGAATACTTTAGAAGTTCTTTGGCATAGTTCAGTCTGGTGGTCGTGCAGTATTCTCCGATGGTGCAGCCCACATATTTTTTGAACTGCTTCAGCAGATAATATTTGCTCACACCAACCTGTGCTGCTAATTGTTCTAGCGGCAAATCTTCCTGAAAATGCTTGTCAATCTCCCTAATCGTCAGTTTTACATAATCCGGCATCTGAGACTGTATACTTTCATTCCCATGATCCGTCATAAGAATCTCCGTGAGAATATTTGTTATATCGTTAGATATCAATAGTTCCGAGTGGGCATCCCGCTTCTGCACCAGTGAAATAATATGGCAGAACTGCTTCTTAACCCACTCCCTCCTCTGGATAAGTACAACGGGAGTTTCCCCTTTTGCGAATTCTTCATAATAGCCCCGGGCGGCAATCCCATTAAAATGCAGCCACAGTATTTCCCAGTTCTTCCCTTTACATGCATAACAATGATGCTTCATGCAGGGGATCCAGAACAACTGTCCCGGCGTGACATCATATTTATTTCCATCGATTTGTAGAATACCTTCTCCAGAAATCGTGTAGACCAACAAAAAACTGTCCAGATTCTCCCGCTCTGTAAAGTAAGGCGGCTTTGTCTTGAAAACACCTGTCTCCTGTACATAGAAAAAAGTGCGTTTCGTATTCTGATTGGCCGTATGGATCAGCCTCACGGAGTCCTCGCTCCACTCATAGGCTGCCCGCTCCAGATATTTCTGCATAAGATTTCTCCTCTCTCAATATGTCAAAGACAATATACTGTTATTTTACACCAATATACTTGGATGTTTTTCTTTTTATTATGTCATATAATGGATTCATAAGCAAGGAAGCCTATAACAAGATTATTCTAAAAAAGGGAGATGCTATATGGAAAAGTTAACAAAATTAAAACCATCGAAAAAAGCGAGAATCGGACTTTACAGCGCAGGTCTGCATACGTACTGGGCACAGTTCGAAGGGTTGTATGACTGTCTTATGGAATACAATCATTTTCTGGAAGAAAAAATGTCCGAATATGGGGAAGTGTACAATTTCGGCATGGTAGATACGGAGGACAAAGGACGTGCAGCCGGTGAATATTTTAATAAAAACAACGTGGACATTGTCTTTTCCCACGCGGCCACCTACTACACCAGCTCCTGCCTGCTGCCTATCCATCAGATCAACAAGGCACCTGTGATCATCCTGAATCTCCAGCCCACACCAGAGATGGCATACGATAAGACCGGTACCGGCAACTGGCTGGCCCAATGCGTTGGCTGCTCCATCCCGGAGATTTCCAACGCCTTCAACCGCTCTCATATCCCTTTCCGGGCTATCAATGGCCTGTTGGGTTACGACCGCACACCTGCTTTCGCCCTGGCGGATGAGAATACCAAAGATCGACCGGAATCCATACGCGCATGGCAGGAGATCAAAGAATGGTGTCTGGCGGCTGGTGTCAAACGTTCCCTGCAATTCTCCCGTTTCGGTTTTTTAGGCGGCTATTACAGCGGTATGCTGGATATGTACAGTGACCTGACTATGCTGTCCGCCCAGACCGGCATGCAGGTAGAGATTCTGGAAATGTGCGATCTGGACGCTTATTTAAAAGAAGTAACCGAAGCCGAAGTATCGGCAAAACTGGCGCAGATAAAAGAATTCTTTGAGATTTCCGGAGATTCACCTTCCGATCCTATTGCAAAAAAACCAACAGAAGAACAGCTGGCCTGGTCTGCCAAAGTAGCTGTTGCTCAGGAAAAAATGGTCAAGGACCGCAATCTGGACAGCCTGTCTTACTACTATCACGGACGTGACAACTATTATGAAGAGGTACAGAGTGGCTTTATCGTTGGGCATTCCCTGCTGACTGCACAAGGCATCGCCTGCTCCGGCGAGGGCGATATCAAAACAGCATTGGCTATGAAGATTTCAGATATTCTGGACAAGGGCGGCAGTTTCTGTGAGATCGTAGCCGCTGATTTCAACCGCAACACCATGATCCTGGGGCATGACGGACCTTTCCACTTTGCTATCTCCAACCAGAAGCCCCTCCTTCGCGGCATGGGTGTCTACCACGGCAAACGCGGCAGCGGTGTCTCTGTGGAAGCAAAAGTCGCCCCCGGCCCGGTTACCACACTTGGCGTAACACAGACCGGCGACGGCAGATTAAAATTCAATATCAGTGAAGGAACGGCTATAGACGCCCCCATCCTCCTGAACGGCAACACCTCCACCCATATCCAGTTCGCCCTTGCCCCGGCTGAATATATGGACAAATGGTTCGTGGAAGCCCCCACCCACCACCTTGCACTATCCGTGGGGCACAACGCTGCCTTATTCATCAAAGTGGCTGAACTTTTGGATATTCCATACGCAGTGATTTAAAACTTGTTGTTTATTTTTCCTGCCTTTACCCACAAAATAAGAATGGTAGCCGTCATAGCCACTATGTAAATGCCCACAGTCGGCAGCGCACCTTTTCCGGTCAACTGGACGCTCTGTACCTGAATAAACAGGGTTAATACAGCGCTTTCCAGTTGGATCAGGAACATCATGGAAAGTATACAGGCAAAGACTTCATTCTTATACCTTTCCTTTACCTGAAACGGCATGTTCCATTCCTCCGGCCGCAAAAGGTGTGCCACCAGGCTGATAATACCAAGAGCGAAAAGCATGATAATCGGAAAAACCAGCAGGGACCCTGGTGAACCATATCCATTCGGTGTCCCATCCAGCGCAAAATGTATAGGTATCGTATCCGGAAGCGTACACATTCCATAGATTGCCACCCCAAAAGAGAGGAGCAGCAGAATCCAGGAACACACTTCCAATATTTTGTTCGTCCGTGTAAAATATGGCTTACTCATTGACCTCGCCTCCATATTTTATAATTTATTATAGTCAGTATAACACAGTTTTCACCTTATGGAAGCGCGTATACTTATTCGACGATTTTCCTATCCTAATGCAAGAATCCCCAGACGCTATAAAGTTAAAGTTACCATTATTCATCCAATATCTGAAGCAGCATCAAGGCTGTCGTCTGTGCTTTCGGTAATCTGCGGTGGTTCCTCGAAACCTCCTGACGTGGATACCGATGTACTTTCCTGATGTTGCGCAATGAATGATGCCACATCCTCTGTGCGGATATCAATATAGTCATCGTTCTGATCACCTGCTGACAGGCGTATATACATGGGTTCCTCCGTTGTCGAACCTCCACCGATCCACAGCGAAAAAATCGCATCGATTTTATAAACACGGATATATAATCCAGAACCGGTTTCGGTATAATCGTAACCGTCAAAATCCACCCAGTTCAAGGCATTTCCCTTCTTTGCAAGGGCTGTTACATCATCGAGTGTCAGACCCTGACTGAAAAAATCCCCCGGCAGTGCAGCGTTTCCCTCGCCGTAATCACGACTCCAGGTGTCCATCCAGCTATAATCGGCATCGTAACATTCATCATCGATAACCAGATAAACATTCCCACTGTTCATAATCTTATGTTCTACCCCATCTGATGTTCTAATATAGAAAGTCATCGTTTGACCAGCTATCGAATGTGGATTCGCAACATAGGTTCCGCGGCTCTCGTTGATCCGTGCCACCACACCGGCAAATTCATCCTTTGCGAAGGATCTGTATTGCTTATCTTCCGACTGGGGCATCACCACCAGTTCTATACTGTCAACATCCTGTACATCCAGTGTCTGCGCCCACTTCATAGTCGCACGGCTCTTTGGATTCGTCAGGAAGCAGACCGCCACTGCCAGGGATGCAATCACCGCAACGACAATAATCCAGAATCCCGGCTTTTTGTAATTCAGAATATTTTTTACCCGTTCTTTTACCCCTATCTCACCAAAAGCCAGAGGGCAGGCGGACATGGATCTGTGCGTCGTACTACAGGAAAGCAATGCCTGCGAATAATCTGCGCGCCGTTCTCTGTCCAGTCCTCGAATGACCTGTTCATCGCAGGCAAGTTCCATATCCCTGCACAGCAGAATATAAGCCACCCACAAAACCGGATTGAACCAGTAGATATTTAAAAGGAAATACGCTACAGGCTTGATCATATGGTCATAACGCCGGATATGCGCCTGCTCATGGGCAATGACATTTCCCATAGTCTTCTCAGATAAATGAAATGGCAGATAAATACGTGGGCGGAAAAGCCCCATCACAAAGGGTGAAAAAACATATTCACTCTGGTAGATATTATCCCGGAGCAAAACCGCCGCTCTGATGCGGATGCTCAGTCTGACATAACTGATCACTGTGTAAAGAAGCATGACGGCCATGCCCACAATCCAGATAACCGCTGCAATGGAAATCCAGATCTGCAATGGATTCACACTGTCACCATCTGCAGGTGAAAAACTCCCACTGAGCACAGGATTTACCATAGCATTAACCACAGGTATTCCGCTTTCGATGGCCGGGGTCTTTGCATACAGGATTTCCGGGCTGATGGTTTCCCCACTGGGAATCAGGCTCAGCACACTTTCAATGGAAAATGGCAGCACAAGCCGCAGACCTACAAGTCCCCATAAGACCGTGCGGATCCATTTCGGCGCTCTTCTCAGCACCAGCCGGAGGAGTATCACACAGAGTACAAGCCAGCTTGCCGCGATGCTCAGATTGAAAACATGCAAGAAAACCTCACTCATATTATTTCTCCTTTCGGAACTGGTCAATCATCTGCTGCACCTCGTCAATCTCATGTCGGGACAATCTCTGGTGTTTGGTAAATGCGGCGATAAATGCCGGCAGGGAACCGTCAAACTTCTTTTCCACAAATTCGCCGGACTCCGCAGACTCCATTTCCTCCCTGGAAACCAGAGAAGTAACAAGCGTATTCTCATTCTTCACAATACCGCGCTCAGAAAGACGTTTTAACACGGTATAGGTAGTCGTCGGTTTCCAGCCTAACTGTTCCTGGCAGAGACTTACCAGCACACTGCTTTTGACCGGCTCGTCTTCCCACAGAATCCTGCAAAACCGATATTCACTTTCGGATACTTTTGGTGTGTTCATAATCTCACCTCCTCCGCTCTACTAGTGTAGAGCATGTATTCACTCTACACTAGTAGAGTACTTTTGTCAACTATATATTTTTATTGGTATCCCAATGATTATCGCATTAACAGTATTCTGTACCAACAAAGAATCCCCAGACTCTAGTGTCTGAGGATTCTTTTATCAAAACCATACTAAGATACATCCTTATTTCTTTTCTTCCCCGATCTGTATCGCCGCACGTACTTCTCCTTCCGAAAGTTTTAACAACAAGGCGACCTGCTTGGTATCCTGCAGGGTCTCATACGCATTTCGGATAAGGCTCCCCTGCACTTCTTTTGTTACTTCTTTTGTTACCTGTTCTTCTTTTTTCTCCAGCTCCTTTTTATGCTCATACTCGATGATATCCATCTCAAGAACCAAACCTTCTTCTACCATATCGTTGATTCCCTCCTTCTGGCATTCCTCATATCCGGCGTAGAGATAGCGGTATAAAATCGCGATCAGATTGCGCAGCCTTTCTGCATCCGCCACCGTCAGATTCCCTGCCTCCACATTCTCTTTTATTACACCAAGTATATCATTGAGGATATAGTTTTGCAACGCATTCATGTTTTCTTCTGTACGTTCCTTCTCAAATGCATCACGAAACTTCAATATCATAAAAGGCAGTAACACAAGCATTTTTCTACGATTCACTTCCTCCAGATTGTGTTCCAGAAGTTTAAATGTGTTTACCTTATATTCAAAAGTACCCTGTGTTCCAAAATCCAGCAGGATTTTCTGTACATCCGGTGTTTTCCCATACTTGTACAAATAGATGATAACCGGTTCGGGAAAATGCAGTACCTCGCAGCCATCCATTGCCGTCAATGCATGCTTGTATCCATAATCGAACATGCGGAACTGCATCTCATCATCTTTCGCGATCTGCCCCTCCACATGGTATGCTTTTTCCCCATTCACGGTAATGATTCCATCCGCGATGGTCTTCTTCAGTTCGTCATCAATATGTTCGGTCCAGTTGTATGTAATCGTACTGTCCAGCGGAAAATCCTCGTCAAAACACCCATTCAGGAAATTAATTGTGGCTATTTGGGACAGCGTTAATCCTTTTTTCAGAACCTTGTCAAAAATATGCATGATTTGTTTTTCCATTTCTTTACCTCTTATCTCATGTCAGGTTTACAGTTACCAAATCACATAGAACCTTCCATAAACACCACCGCCTTTATTCTTTTTTTCTGTTTGGTGAAATCACTGCTCGGAATCGAGCTTGAAAACGGAAGAATTTCCGTAAATGTATTGTAACAGATATGAGACGGGAATACTACCACCAAAATGAAATTTTACTAAAGAACTCCCTTCTAAGCACCAAGTGATTTTTGATATTTCACTTGTCACCTAAAAGGGAGCATATATTGCTAATCTTATGTTTCACCCATCAGATATCCCGATGTAGAAAACCATATCTTAACTAACTCTTAGTAATTCTCTTTCCGCACTTCAAAGAAGGACTGGCTCATGCCGCATACTGGGCATACTTCCGGGGCTTTGCGGCCGATGCCGATGTATCCGCAGATACGGCATTCCCAGATAGTCTCATCTGTCTTTTCAAATACTTTCTTTG
>JAQUWF010000049.1 GCA_028692975.1 Lachnospiraceae bacterium | reverse complement strand
TATTTGTCATAAATCGATAAAAACCTTATGAGAAATATACCATATTTTAGGAATGTCAGCAAGTAAATACAAAAAACCGGAATCTCTTATATAAGAAATTCCGGTTTTCGTGATAATGCGGAAGATGGGACTTGAACCCACACAAGCGCAATGCTTACAAGATCCTTAGTCTTGCTCGTCTGCCAGTTCCGACACTTCCGCGTAATCGAACAACAATGATGATTATAAAAGAAAAAGAGGTTCTTGTCAACCGGAAAATACAAAAATCTTAAAATTCCGTGAACAGAGAAGTGAAAAGGTAGGATTTTGAAGAAAAATATGGTAAAATGTGCAAAAAGCATTGGAGGGCAGAAGGATGAGATACCTTACTTACAGAGAAAACGGACAGGAAAAACTGGGCGTTTTATCGGCGGATTATGTGACGGTGTATGATCTGGCATCTTTGGGATGCTCATATTCGGATATGAATGAATTGATAGAGTCCATGACAAAACAGGAACAGGACACGCTGGAAAAGAAGATGCAGCAGTCCAAGGGGATTCCTTATGATGCTATAGAAAAATGTGCACCCATACCGGTGCCAAAGCAGGATATCATCTGCCTGGGGATCAATTATATGGCACATGCGGAAGAGTCGGCCAGATATAAGAAGGAAGCCTTCGGCGGAGAACGTCCCTATCCGGTGTATTTTTCCAAGCGGGTTGACCGGGCGGTGCCGGATGGCGGTATGATACAAAGTCACAGTGACATTGTGGAGCGGCTGGATTATGAAGTGGAACTGGCGGTTATCATAGGAAAAGAAGCGAATCACGTGAGCAGAGAGGATGCTTATGACTATGTGTTTGGATACACAGTCATGAATGACGTGAGTGCCAGAGAAGTGCAGATTCGTCACAAGCAGTGGTATTTCGGAAAAGGGCTGGATGGCTTTACGCCTATGGGACCATGTATTGTGACGGCAGACGAGATACCGGGCAAACCGGATCTTTCCATACGTTCTACGGTGAATGGGGAATTGCGTCAGGACAGCACGACAGATCTGCTGATCTTTGATGTGGCCTATGTGATCAGTGAACTAAGCCAGGGAATGACCCTGCAGCCTGGAACGATCATTGCCATGGGGACACCGGCAGGCGTTGGCATGGGCTTTGAACCGCCAAGATTTCTGAAATCCGGCGACGTGGTTACCTGTGAAATCCATAAGATAGGCAGGATTACAAATATTGTATGCTAAAGTGTAACTATTCAGCAGGTCAGATATGGAACAGTTATTGCTAAAGAAAAAAAGTGTGAGAATATTTATTTTGTGTTATAATGTAAATGGCATATAGACTTTTCCATTTACAATGGTTTTATGCATACTTCTGAGGGGGAAACAAGGAAGAACTGGAGAAAAAGTTCTTGTGGTTATCAAAGAGGGACGGAATTGTTCGGGAGCAGCATGTGAAACAGCAGTAGGAAAGGAGTAAAAGTATGACATTTTCAATGAAAGTTACACCACAACTGGAGGCATTAACAGATATCTGCAAGGAACATTCTACCATGGATGTTTCCCTGTATGCAAAATACGATGTAAAAAGAGGTCTTCGTGACCTGAATGGTAAAGGAGTTCTGGCTGGGTTGACCCAGATTTCCAATATTGTAGCTTACAAAGAGGTAGACGGTGAGAGCGTTCCCTGTGATGGTAAATTATATTACCGCGGCATAGACGTGGAGGATCTGACCCAGGGATTTTTACGGGATCATCGTATGGGATTTGAGGAAACGGCATATTTGCTTTTGTTTGGGGCATTGCCAAAAGAAAAGGAATTGGAGACATTTAAAGGTTTGTTGGTACAGCAGCGCTCCCTTCCACGGAATTTTGTGCGTGATATTATTATGAAAGCACCCAGCAATGATATTATGAATACACTGGCAAAGAGTGTCCTTAATTTATATTCTTATGATACGCATGCGGATGATATAACACTTCCAAATGTTATGCGTCAATGTACCAATCTGATCAGTACATTCCCTATGATGGCTGTATATGGATATCAGGCGTATAATCATTATATACGTCACAATAGTCTTTATATTCACAATCCTTCCAGAGAATTATCCACAGCAGAGAATATACTTCGCATGCTGAGACCGGATAAACAATACACGGCGTTGGAAGCAAAGATCCTGGATCTGGCACTGGTACTGCACATGGAGCATGGCGGTGGTAATAACTCTACCTTTACGACGCATGTGGTGTCTTCTTCCGGTACGGATACGTATTCGGCTATTGCTGCAGCCCTTGGTTCCCTGAAAGGACCAAAGCATGGCGGCGCGAATATTAAAGTTGTCAATATGTTTGCGGATATGAAAAAAGAAGTAAAGGACTGGACTGACGAGGATGAAGTCAGCGAATATCTGGTAAAACTGCTGCACAAGGAGGCTTTCGACAAGAGAGGCCTGATCTATGGAATGGGTCATGCGGTTTACTCTATCTCCGATCCGAGAGCAAATATTTTCAAAGCATTCGTAAAGCAGCTGGCAACGGAAAAGGGTCGGAGCAAGGACTTTGCCCTGTATTCTATGGTTGAACAGCTCGCACCGAAGGTGATTGCTAAGGAGCGCCGCATCTATAAAGGCGTCAGTGCCAACGTGGATTTCTATAGCGGATTCGTATACAGTATGCTGGATCTTCCTATAGAATTATACACACCGATGTTTGCTATCGCGCGTATCGTCGGCTGGAGTGCACACCGCATGGAAGAATTGATCAATACGGACAAAATCATACGTCCGGCATACAAAAATGTTCTGCCGACTGCAGAATACATGCCGTTAAATGAACGTTAGTACGTAAATACAGAATAAAAAAAAGTCGGGTGAGGATAGGTGACAGAAATAATGAAAACAGATGCAGGGCTTGTGCTGGAAGGTGGGGCCACCAGAGGTGTATTCACCGCGGGAGTCCTGGATTATCTCATGGAAAAAGAGTGTTATCTGCCATACGTGGTAGGCGTATCGGCAGGTGCATGTAATGCGGTGGATTATGTGTCCCGGCAAAAAGGCCGGACAAGAGACTGCATGATCGTGAAAGAAAAGGAATATGACTATTTTAAACTGAAGAGTGTGGTGCGAAACAAAAGTCTGTTTGACATGGATATGATTTTTGATCGTTATCCAAATGAAATTTTCCCTTTTGATTTTGATACCTATGCCGGTTCTGCTATTCGGACAGAACTGGTGGTGACGAACTGTGATACCGGGCTGGCGGAGTACCTGAACGACAAAGAGGACAAGGAACGTATGATGCGGATATGCAGGGCTTCCAGCAGTGTACCGCTGGCAAGTCCCATAGTCAATATAGACGGCCAGCCGTATCTGGACGGTGGGCTGGCGGATTCCATACCATTGATACGTTCACTTCGCACCGGGCATAAGAAAAATGTGGTGATACTGACCAGAAATATGGGGTATCGTAAGAGTGCACCAAAGAAAAGTAAATCACTCTTTGTTGCGGCATATTCCAAATATCCGAATCTGGTACGCACTATCTGCCATCGCCATGTCATGTACAATAAGATACTTTCTTATATTGAAAAATGGGAAGAAGAGGGTAAAATCTTTGTGGTGCGCCCTATGATACGGCCTGTTTCCCGGATGGAACATAATCCGGATACACTGACTCGCTTTTATGATCATGGATATGAACAGATGGAGAAGCAATACGACAGCATGATGGAATATCTTGAGAAGTAAGGAGCATAGCGTGGGGGGAACGAACAAAAGAATACAGATGTGGGCCAGTATTGGCCTGTTAGTGACGACGGTTATCTGGGGATTCGCCTTTGTGGTAGTAAAGGATTCTCTGGATTATATACCGGCCAGTTATATGCTGGCTTTTCGATTTACTATAGCGGCCGTAGTTTTGGGCATCATTTTTGCCAGACGTCTGCGGCATCTGAACAAACATATACTGGCCAGAGGAGCGATACTGGGTGTCTTCCTTTTTCTGAGTTATCTGCTTCAGACGATTGGATGTCAATACACCACGGCCAGCAAAAATGCATTTTTGACGACGATTTACGTGATACTGGTGCCGTTCCTGCATTGGATCCTGAATAAGAAAAAGCCGGGTACAGCCAGTATTATTGCAGCGTTTATGGCAATCCTGGGGATTGGACTGCTGTCGCTGAATGGAGATATGACCATGAATATCGGCGATGTGCTTACCCTGCTTTGCGGACTGGGCTATGCGCTGCATATTATCTATATTGATCGATATACTGAGGATAGCGATCCTGTTTTGCTGACGGTATTGCAGCTTTTTATGGCGGCAATCTGTTCCTGGATCGTGGCACCCATCATGGATGGAGGCTTTCCAGTGGCAGCATTTCAGCCCAACATTATCATGGGGATGCTTTATCTGGGGCTTGGCAGCACCATGGTGGCATTTCTACTGCAGAATGTCTGCCAGAAATATGCAGAACCCAATACGGCGGCATTGTTTCTGTCTTTGGAATGCGTCTTTGGAAGTATATTCAGTGTGATCTTTTTGCATGAGGTGTTTACACCGCGTATGCTGGCCGGAGGTATTATCATATTTATGGCCATCGTTTTGGCGGAGACAAAATTCCAGTTTTTGCCCTTTGTGGCGAAACGGACGAGGAGTTGATTATGTTTGACCGATTTTTTCCGGACGCATGTGCGGATTCTACTTATGAGATAGATTTTGATCAATTATATAGGGATGGTTACAGGGGGATTATTTTTGATATTGACAACACGCTGGTTCCTCACGGAGCACCGGCCGATGCGCGCGCCAGGGCTCTGTTCGCACATTTAAAGGAATTGGGGTATGACTGCTGTCTGTTGTCCAACAATCAATTCGAACGGGTATCCTCTTTTAATAACGAAGTACAGGTACAGTTTATTGAGAATGCACACAAACCCTCCAGAACGAGTTATCTTCTGGCAATGGAGCGAATGCATACCGATACCACGAATACGATTTTTGTGGGAGACCAGCTTTTTACGGATGTCTGGGGTGCCAAAAGAACCGGTATCCGTAATATTCTGGTGAAGCCGATTCATCCGAAAGAAGAAATACAGATCGTATTGAAGCGTTATCTGGAACGCATTGTTCTCTTTTTCTATCGCAGAAAGGCGGGGAAATAATGAAGCATATTATCATTGAAGGTTTTATGGGATCAGGAAAGAGCACGATAGGTAAAAAACTGGCAAAAAAACTGGACATACCATTTCTGGAACTGGAAAAACTCATAACGAAGAAAATGAATATGTCTGCCAACGAGATTTTTGAGAAATTCGGTGAGGCGTATTACCGGGCTATAGAATCCTTCGAATTAAAGGAATTGCAGGAGGAGAAGGTGCGCAGCGTGATCACCATCGGAGGCGGGCTGCCCACCATGCAGCAGAACTGGCCCATGCTGGAGGCGCTGGGATGCGTGGTCTATCTGGATGTAGCACCGGATGTGCTGGTAAAACGTCTGGAAAAGGGCCGGACCCATATCATCCTCAAGGGCGGCAATCTGGAAGAAAAGGTACATAAGCTTCTGGCTGAGCGTGAAGAAAGCTATAAGAAGGTAGCCAATATAACCATTTCTGTAACTGATGTAAACCGTCCGGCAGATGATGTGGTGGCTGAGATAGAGGAGAAACTTAAAAGTACTTCTCTTTGATAAGATCGACAGGCATGTCCTGACCGGTCCAGATACGAAAAGCAGCAGCTCCCTGATACAGGAGCATATATAAGCCGTTGGCGCAGAGGCAGCTAGCGGCTTTTGCCATCTTCAGAAGTTTTGTCTCCAGCGGATTGTAGATAATATCATAGACCATAAGACCTGGACGAAGCAGGCTGGCATCGGTGATCACACAGGCATCCGTATCAGGAGCCATGCCAACAGAGGTGCCGTTGACCAGGATAGCACTGTCGGCGATCTCACGTTTTAAAACGGCGGGATCTTCGTAGTCGTAGAGTGTGACCTTGCAGGCAGTTTCTGCATTGAGCTGATCCACCATGGATGCAGCACGATCCCAGAAACGGCTGTGACGGCTGAATACAGATATCTCCCGCACACCGTCCAGTGCAGCTTGCACAAGGATCGCGCTGGCAGCTCCTCCTGCACCCAGGAGTGTCATTTTTTGACCAAGTATGGAAAAACCGGCATCTCTGCAGGCATCCATAAAACCGATACCGTCGGTAGTGTAGCCGATCAGGCGGCCATCCCGGTTGACTACGGTGTTTACGGCACCGCCGATGCGGGCAGCCGGAGTCAGTTCATCACAGAGTTCGCACATTTTGTTCTTGTTGGGCATGGTCAGATTGAAGCCAAGGACATTCATGTAGCGGAAGGCATCCACCACGGCAGGCAGAGTTGTCTCATTTACGTCAAAGGCCATGTAGCGGCAGTCAAGGCCCAGTTGGGTGAAGGCTTCGTTGTGCATGGCAGGAGAGATGCTGTGTGCCACAGGGCTGCCAAGCAGGCAGGTGAGTTGGGTGGTTCCGCTTATCGTTTTTTTATTTTCCATAGGAGTTTCCTCATTTTCTTTTTATTTATAATGCTTATTATAAGTAGAGGGGTTTGTAAAGTCAAATTTTCTGTGGTAAAATACTACTGATTATATAAGAAATCAGGACTGGAGCAGGAGCATGGAGACGGTAAAGATAAGAAATGTTGTACTGGGCGAGGGGATACCGAAGATCTGTGTGCCCATTGTAGAAAAAAACAGAAAAGATATTGTCAGGACAGCCGCGTCTTACAAATCGATGAATATAGATTTGATAGAATGGCGTGCCGACTGGTATGAGGATGTGGAGAAAAAGGAAGAACTGGAAAAAACACTGACTACCCTGCGTGAGACACTGGGGGAGATTCCACTGCTGTTTACCATACGGACTTCAAAAGAAGGCGGTGAAATGGATATTTCCCAGGCGATGTATGAAGAACTGCTCTTGCGTGCGGCCGGGACAGGCTGTGTGGATGCTGTGGACGTGGAAGTGATGCACGACACAGAAGGAAGCACTGGACTGATACATAAGCTGCATCAGGAAGGTATGGTGGTACTGGCATCGAATCATGACTTTCAGAAGACACCGGCGGAGAGCGTCATAAAGGAACGGCTCCTGCAGATGTTCCACCTGGGCGCAGATGTGGCAAAGATGGCTGTGATGCCAAAGACAGAGCAGGATGTTTGGAATCTGTTGGCAGCCACACGGGAGGCGGCAGATCAGAATATGGGGCCGGTGATTACCATGTCTATGGGAAAACGAGGCGTTATCAGCCGCCTGACCGGAGAACATACCGGATCCACACTAACTTTTGGGGCGGTGGGGAAAACTTCGGCACCGGGGCAGATCCATGTGGAAAAGTTAAGGGATATATTGCAGTGTATTCATGAGAAAAGAATAAATCTCTTCCTCGTAGGCTTTATGGGATGTGGAAAGAGCACCATCGCGGCAGCGCTTGGGCACCTTCTTGGCATGGCGTGCATGGAGATGGATCAGCAGATTGTGGAGCAGGAAGGGCGTTCTATTGCGGATATTTTTGCGGATCAGGGAGAGGCATATTTCCGCAGCGTGGAAACAGATCTGCTGCGCAGTTTTTCTGACCGTGCGGGTGTGATCGTATCCTGCGGCGGGGGTGTGCCGCTTCGGGAAGAAAATATCCATATTATGAAAGAAAATGGGCTGGTGGTATTTCTGAATGCAGATGCGGAAATAATATATGGCAGAGTAAAGGACAGTACGGACCGCCCCATCTTGAATGGGCATATGAATGTGGAATACATCGGGGAACTTATGGATAAGAGACGTCCCTGGTATGAGAAGGCAGCGGACGTATGTATTACAGTCGGTCATAAGTCAACCATGGATGTTTGTGTGGAGATACTGGAAAATGTGGCGCACAGCACAGAAAATGGCGTATTTCTGAGAAAAAAGGTTGAAATATAGGCTGATTTATTATAAACTATAACAAGATATGTAAAATTATGTGTATATGTACGCATTTAAGGAGGATTATTTATATGATATCAGCAGGTGATTTTAAAAACGGTGTTACTTTGGAGATTGACGGTAACGTTGTACAGATTATGGAGTTCCAGCATGTAAAACCGGGTAAGGGTGCTGCTTTCGTTCGTACCAAATTAAAAAATATTATCAGTGGCGGTGTAGTTGAAAAAACATTCCGTCCTACAGAAAAATTCCCGGCAGCACGTATCGATCGTATCGATATGCAGTATCTGTATTCAGATGGAGAGTTTTTTAATTTCATGAATGTAGAAAATTTTGAGCAGATTGCTCTTGATACGGATAGTGTTGGAGATGCTCTGAAATTCGTAAAAGAAAACGAAATGTGCAAGATCTGTTCCTACAACGGCAATGTATTTGCTATTGAGCCACCTCTGTTTGTTGAGTTGGAGATCACGGAGACAGAGCCAGGATTCAAGGGTGATACCGCACAGGGCGCTACCAAACCAGCTATCGTTGAGACGGGTGCTACTGTATATGTTCCATTATTCGTAGAGCAGGGTGACAAGATTAAGATCGATACTCGTTCCGGCGAATATTTATCACGTGTATAAGTAAGTATTTTGGCGGTTCGTGGCAGGACTAATATCCTGTCCGGACCGTTATTTAAAAAAATGAGAATTTGTATTTTTCTGCTTGTGTTATTCCTTCAGACATGCTATAGTATGTTTCATCAAATCAATTTATGTTTCCGGTCGTTCGACCACACATTCACATTTATCAATTTAAGTATAGAGACTATGACTGCAAAAGGTTTTTCTGCGTCTTTTTGGCGTATAAAAATAAATAAAAAAAGAAAGGTGGTAGCATTTTGAATTACAATGAATTTAAGATCGCCATGACCGCACAGGTCGCAAATCTGGTAGGAGAGGAGGTAAATGTGACGCTGCGCCAGGTGTATAAGAACAATGGTGTGCTCATGGAAGGACTGGCCATCCTGGACAAGACGACGAATATTTCGCCTACGATCTATATGGAACCGCTGTATGAGAAACATCGGCAGGGTGTGCCCATGGAGCGTCTGGCAGAACTTCTGCTCCAGGAATATGAGCGCAGCAAACCAAAAGGAATGGTTAACCTGGAATATTTCATGAATTTCCATATGGTTCGGAAAAGAATCTGCTATAAGCTGATCAATTATGAGAAGAATAAGACATTTCTTAGCGAAGTACCCCATGTACGTTATCTGGATCTGGCTATGATTTTCTACTGTTATCTGGACGAGTCCTGTGGCAGCGGGGCAACTATGCTGGTGCGAAACTCTGAAATGAAACGCTGGGCCACCAATGTTTCCGAGCTGGAGCAGCTGGCCAGGGTCAACACCCCCGAGCATTTACCGGTATTATTTACGTCCATGCATCAGGTAGTCAGGGAAATCTTCGAGGAGGAGCAGGATGATCTGCTTTTGCTGGATGAAAATCTGACGGAAGCGGTACCCATGTATATCCTCACCAATCAGACCAAGTGCAACGGAGCGGCAGTCATCTGTTATCCGGAGGTTCTGGAAACAATCAAAGAAATCGTCGGAGGTGCTTTCTATGTACTTCCAAGCAGCATCCATGAAGTCATCATCACGCCCCTGTCAGGGCAGTATTCCTTAAAAGAACTGGAAGAAATGGTTACCGATATCAATCGTAATGAGGTAGAAGAACAGGAAGTTTTGAGTAATCGCGTCTATGTCTATGACACAGAAAAAAAGGCTCTGACTTTGCAGATTTACGGACATTAATCGTAACTGTTCAGTACCTGACCAGTTACGATTCGAAAATCCATGAAAATCGCCTGCGGCGATGGGATTTTCTCACTCCTGAGTCATTTTCTTACGGTCAGCGCAGTAAATGCGCAGACCTACTGAATAGTTACCATTAATCTTATTTTGATTTTTACTTTGAAAGAGGATTAAAACCATAGACTGCAAAAAATATTTGTGCTATACTATGAACACTTAGCGGGGGTGTTTTCCGGCTTCGTGTTCATAGTGTAATACATATACCCTGAAAAGGAGGATTTTGATATGACAGATAATGAATTGCTGCTTTCCATAACTGGAATTATAGATAAAAGAGTTACAAAACTGGAAGAAAAGATAGATCGTTTAGACGACAGGGTGCGGCGTGTAGAGACAAAACTGAATGATGTAGAAACCAGACTGTATGGTGTAGAGAGCGAGATGAGCAGTTTGAAACAAAAAGTTACCAATTTGGAACTGACCAATGAAAATATTATCATACCGCGATTACAGAATATTGAGTCATGCTATACTTCCACATCGAAACGCTATATGAAAGAAACGGATAGAATCGATCAGATGCAGGATGATGTGGATCTTCTCAAAATCGTTGTACAGGAGCACAGTATAAAACTACAGACCATTGTATAATGGATAAAATAAGATTTGCACAAAAAAAGACAGGTGAAACTGTCTTTTTTTACGTATTGCTTTTAGATTGGTATCATAATATAATACCAATATAGAGGAGGTGCGTGATGCATTATTATTTGGGAATCGATGTGGGAACTTCCAGCACGAAGACGCTTTTGATGAGCGAGGATGGTCAGGTGATCGGGGTGCGGCAGAAGGGCTACGATATTATAAAGAAACAGCTTCAGTATGCGGAGCAGGATATGGAAGAACTGTGGGATGCGGTAAAGCAGACCATAGCAGAATTAAAAAAAGATTACCCGAAAGAGGTCAGCCGGGTTCGGGGTATCAGTTATTCGGGCCAAATGCACGGGCTGGTTATGGTAGATAAAAATGGAAAACTGATTCGTGATGCAATTATCTGGGCGGATCAGCGTTCCAAGGCACAGATCGACAGAATATATGAGACGGTGGGGAAAGAAGCATATCGGAATACGATTTTGAATTCTCTGAGTACGGGGTTTTTGATTTCTTCACTCATGTGGGTGAAAGAGATGGAACCGGAGCATTACGAGCAGATTCGTTACGTTATGTTCCCGAAGGATTATATTCGTTACCGTATGTGCGGGGAATTTGGCACGGACATGTCCGATGCATCCAGCGGCGCTGTCTTTGATACGAAGAGGCGGACCTGGGCGTGGGATCTGATTGAGAAGCTGGGACTGAACAGGGAAATCTTTCCGGACCGTCATGAGTCCCGCGAAGTGGCGGGTGTGACTACGGAAGCATGTGCAAGAGAGACTGGTCTGCAGCCTGGGGTGACCATAGCCTATGGAGGAGGTGATACCCTTATGCAGGCCGTTGGAAACGGTATCGTCCGGGAGGGCATTCTGGCGGCGAATATCGGGACGGCCTGCCAGCTTTCCGGTGTGCTTGGCCAACCCTTGTATGATCCGGCTTTCCGTACCAATACCTTCTGCCATGTGGATGCATCTATGTGGATACTGATGGGAGCGAATCTGAGCGGCGGCGTTGCACTGAAATGGCTCATGAATCAGGTGCTGGAGATGAAATCTTACGATGCTATGACCAGCCTTGCTTCCAAGGTGCCGGCAGGGAGCGAGGGATTGTTGTTTCTCCCGTATCTAAGCGGGGAGCGGACCCCTTATAACGACCCCAATGCCAAGGCAATCTATTTTGGCATGACACTGAAACATACCCGTGCGCATTTTATCCGCAGTGCCATGGAAGGAATCGTCTTCGGTATGCGCAATTCAGCAGAAATCTTCCATGATCTTGGCGTTTGCTATGAGAAGATCATTGCATCCGGCGGCGGAGCGCGGGGAAGGCTGTTTCTGGAGATGCAGGCGGATATTCTGGACAGTGAGATCTATACGAATCAGAGTAATGAACAGGCATGTATGGGTGCGGCTATCACGGCTGCGGTGGCCTGCGGGGCTTACAAAGATTACCAGGAGGCCTGTGGTGTGATCGTCCATCTGAACGATACAGTGGTCCTTCCCAATAAAGAAAATCAGAAAAAATACCGGGAGCAGTATGAAGTCTATAAAGAACTGTACCCGCATAATAAAGATTTATTCTAAGGAGAAAGAGTGCATGAAAATTTTCCAGAAGGGATTTAATTATTCCCAGGACGGTGCAGGGAATCGGCTGGTGTATCATCTGCAGGGCTGTAATATGAAATGTCCCTGGTGCGCTAATCCGGAAGGGATGAAGATGGATGGTGTGCTGGTGGCAGATGAGGAATGGCTGTTGGAATCCATCTGCCCCAAAGGTGCCATACAAGGCACGCAGGTGGAGCGCAGTATCTGTGCCGCCTGTGGCGATCGGGAATGCATTACCAAACACAACACCAAAGGTATGTATCTCTCGTATACGGAACAGTCAGTGGAAGAGATAGTGCAGGAAGTGCTGGATAATGAAATGATGTTTTATGATGGCGGAGGCGTGACCTTTACAGGCGGTGAGGCTACCATGCAGTATGAAGAATTAAAATCGCTGCTCATAGCATTAAAGAAACATGATATTCATATAGCCATAGAGACTAACGGTTCGCATCCACATTTGCAGGAGTTGTTTCCATATATTGATCAGTTGATTATGGACTGTAAGATTATGGACGCGGAGAACCATAGGAAGTATATCGGTGTGTCCAATGAAACGGTATTGCAGAATATAACCGCTGCGGCCGTCGCACATTCCTGCTTGCACGTGCGGGTACCATTGATCGGCGGTGTCAATGACGAGGCGGAAGAACGAGCGGCTTTCCTTGCATTCTTTGATGGGATCAAAGGTCCACATGTGACCTTCGAGGTGCTGTCGTATCATGAATTTGGAAAGAAGAAATGGAAAGAGTGTGGCTGGGATTATACCATGGATGGCAATGCTTATGTGAAAGAAGAGACCTTGCAGAAATTCAAGAAAGATATTGCTGCATTGGGCGCAAAGTATGAGCGGACATAAGGCGTTGTGAATATTCCTATATAGAGAGGACGGAAGTAGAATATGAAGATAGAACAGATTTTAAATGCCAAAGAGATAACCGAACTGGCAAAAAGCCGTTTCCAGGAGGAGCGGAGTACCAATCATCTGGAAGGCTGGTTTCTGGCGAAAGAAATCATGCGCAAATGCGATAGTCTGTACAAAGATGAACCAGACTGTATTCGTATTGCCAGGACACTGGTGGAAGTAGCAAAGGAGATTCCACTGTGGCTCAGTGACTATCATGTGTTTGCAGGAACACAGGACGATGCTTTTGCTCGGTCTTATGCGTTGATCAATCCGGCCTTTTCGGTGGATTCTTTTACGGGTTACTGTGATCCGGTGGCTGTGTTTGGGGACATTGACCCAAGGGGGGACATTACCCGGGAGCGCATCCAGGATCTGAAAGAATATAATACAAATACGAAGTTTGCCAGGGCATTGTGTGATGCCTATGATATAGCCGGGGATAATACCAGCGAGGCGATTTATTTTATCGAGCAGGTAACAGGACATCTGATTCCGGATATGCGGCCGGTGCTGAAAATCGGCGTGAAGGGCTTAAAAAAGCAGTTGCAGGAGCATAAGGAAAAGGCAGAAACGGACAGAAAGCAGTATTATGAAGCCATGGAAATCTCCCTGGAGGCAGTGGAGATTATCGCAGAGCGTTATGCGATTCTGGCGGATGAGAAAGCGCAAAAGATGCAGGGTGCCGATAAGGAGCGTTTTGCGCTCATGGCACAGACACTTCGCAAGGTGCCGGAGAATGGAGCGGAGAATCTATATGAAGCCATCCAGTCATTCCTTCTCATGTGGCAGGTAATGTGTCTGGAGCAGACACCTAATCCCTATGCATTCTCCGTGGGTAATGCGGACCGTATTTTTGAGCCTTACCGCAAAGTCGGGGACACGGATCGGGACATGACGGCGGCATTGCTGAAGCACCTGCTGGTGTTTTACAATGTGGCGGACAGAAGCTGGGCGATATCTCAGAACCTGATCATCGGTGGCAAGTCCAACACAGGGGAGGATATGACCAATCCTACATCCTACGCACTTCTGGATGCTTATTACGACATGAACCTTCCACAACCGATACTGTCTGTGAAGCTGCACAAGCATACACCAAACGAACTGTATGAGAGTCTGGGACGTTTTCTGTTTACGCCGGGCTGTCTGACTCCGTCTTTCTTTAATGATGATTCGGTCTTTGAGATACTGAAAGAAAAGAATCATGTGGATTCGGAAGATTTGGAGGATTATTCCATCGCAGGCTGTCAGGAACCGCTGATCATGGGTAAAGATAACGGCAATACCACCAACAGCTGGCTAAATATGGCAAAGGTGCTGGAACTGTCGGTAAACAGCGGTGTGTCCACCATTTCCGGCAAGCGTTTCGGAAATACTATGGAAGAAAACGGCTGCAGTTCCCAGCTGGAAGTACTGAAAAATATCCGGTCTATCTTTTATAAGAATCTGGAAACTTATGTGAATGAAATGGTGAAATGTGCCAACGCGGCATCCCAGGCTATTTCTATTCTGCAGGTGCCGTTTCTGTCTACGCTTATGGGTGGTATAGAATCCGGCGTGGATGTGCGTGATATAAAGGCACAGGGAACCAAGTACAATGGCAGCGGCTGTCTGATCCATGGACTTTCTGTGGTAGCAGACTCATTCATCGCTATCGATACGTTGATACAGGAAAAACCGGAGCAGGCAGGGCGCATGATAGAAGCACTGCAGGATAATTTTGAACATGATCCGGAGATGCAGCAGTACTTGTTGAAAGCAAAGAAATTCGGCAACAACATTGCCCAGGTGGATGACGAGGCGGCTATTATTACATCGAAGGTCAGCGATATGATTTCTTCCAAGATGAATTATCTGGGGAATGCATTTCGTGCAGACTGGGCATCCCCGTCCACGCATCTGTTGTATGGCTATTGGGTAGGTGCGACACCGGACGGCAGAAAAGCAAGAGAGCAGCTGGGCTACGGTGTAGACCCGCTTTACGGCGAGGCACATGCGGGGCTTGGATTCCGCATGATGTCCAATATGAAACTTCCATTCGAAAAAATGAATGGTGGGTGTGCCTCTCATTTGGGAATCAATCCCAATTACTTCAAGGGATCTTCTTTTGAAGAAAAAGGCATGGAGTTTAAGAACAAGGTTATGGGACCGCTGTTTTATAATCCAAAAAAGAAAGGGGTATCTCCGTTCTATCTTTACGTCAACGTGACCACGCCGGAGATGCTGCGCAAGGTGCTGGCCAATCCAAAGAAATATGCCCCAAGCGGTGTCTATATTATGCGTATCCATGGAACCTTCGTAAACTTCCTGGATCTGTCACCGGATATCCAGGAGGATATTATCAAACGTCTGGATATGGAATCCACGTCCATGTAATGAAGGCAGGTGTTTATGAACAACGATAATTTGTATGAGTATGTGATTAGTCAGATTTACGATGCTATTTTTCAGGGGAAATATTCAGACGGTGACCGGATACCGGCAGAGCGGGAGTTGGCGGAATCGCTTGGTGTCAGCCGGGTCACGGTGCGCAAATCTCTGGAACTTCTGGAACAGGATGGGCTGATTATGCGTGAAGTGGGCCGTGGTACAACGCTTCGATTCCATAAAAACGGAAATGAGGGAACCACGGATATGATTGTACTGATTGCTCCGGCGAAGAATGTGTTCTTTGCAAACTTTATTGCAGCACTGCAAAACTATGCGGAGACAAAGAATTCTCTGATTCTCTATGTGGAAAAGCCGAAGTCGGAAAAACTGGAGCAGTGTCTCTATAAACTATATAAAAGAGGGCTGCGCAATGCAGTAATCTGGCTGGAAGATCTGCTCCCAGATCAGGATAAACTGCAGAGACTGCGGGCTATCGGTATGAATATGGTGTTTTTCGATTCTGACAAGGGGATGCCTTATGCAGACTGTGTGACCCTGGATAATAGGCGGGCGATAAAGGCTCTGTACCAGTATCTGAAGGAACAGGGAAAAAACAACATTGGTTATATTGGCTGGGATAACGAAACGGTCTACAGTGTTTCGGAACGTGAGCACGCTTTTGAGGCTGAGGCTCATCCCGGCGGGCGAGTCCTGCACCTGCCCTGGAAACAGAGGGAGAAAAGTGTACAGATTCTGGATGAATATCTGAAAAACGAACAGGCAGATACCACGGATGGAATCCTTTGCGGTGACCGGGAAATCGGTGAGATGTTCCAGCAGATCATGGAAAAAAACAACAAAAAAACTGTGGCTGCTACCGTGGATATCACCTATGGACAGAACCTGGAGGAGACGGTAAAGCAGATTTTTGGATGTTTGGAGAGGCAGTGCGGGGGGAAAGAGACGTGGAACGCGGAATTGTATAAAATAACTGGCGTACTTTTAGGTAAATGAAAAGTTACTAAAATGATATAAAAAACTAGGGAAAAATATGTGGTGAAATAAAAATGTTTCTGTTATTTTAGAAATGCAGAAACCTTTTCACTACATATTTTTTTGCTTTTTTTTGTAAAATAAGAAAAAGTTTTTTAACAAAAGATTGTTAAAAAATAGATGATGTTTAAGCATAATGCGATAAAAAAAGAATAAAAATAGAATATTTATTGTAAAATGCAACAAAAATTAGACATACAATTTGGAAGCATATACAAAAACAAAAATACTTTAAAAAAGTGATTGAAAAATAGATACACATGTGTTTTAATACTTTTAAAGACAATTTAATAAACTTATTTTAAAAAGATATTAAAAAAGAAAGAAGAGGAAAAGTATTATGGAAGGAAATATGAAAGTAGCGGTTATGAACGGTATTGGAAAGATGGGCTTTACGGAAAGGCCAGTTCCAGTACCGAAAGATGATGAGGTATTGGTGAAACTGGAGTACGTTGGGGTATGTGGATCGGATTTACATTATTATGAACATGGTCGCATTGGTGATTACATAGTAGAGCCTCCATTTGTTTTAGGACATGAGGCAGGCGGTGTGGTTGTTGAAGTCGGAAAAGATGTTACGCACTTACAGGTTGGCGATAAAGTTGCTCTGGAACCTGGAAGAACCTGTGGGCAATGTGAATTCTGTAAAAAAGGACTTTATAATTTGTGCCCGGATGTAGTATTTTTTGCAACTCCGCCGGTGGATGGCGTGTTTCAGGAATATGTAGCACATGAAGCGGGGTTATGCTTCAAACTTCCGGACAATATGTCCACAATGGAAGGCGCACTGATTGAGCCATTAGCAGTTGGAATGCATGCAGCGATTCAGGGAGATGCGCATTTAGGACAAATAGCAGTGGTAATGGGGGCTGGATGCATTGGATTGGTCAGCCTGCTTGCTTTAAAGGCAAGAGGAGTCACAACTATTTACGTAGTAGATGTCATGCAGAAACGACTAGATAAAGCAATGGAACTGGGAGCGACAGGCGTTATCAATGGCAGAGAAAAAGATACCGTTGAAGAGATTTTGAAATTGACAGATGGTCGTGGAGCGGATTTGTTTATTGAAACAGCTGGAACTGATATTACATCACAGCAGTCAATCAGAGCAGCTTGTAAGGCAGCAACTATTGTATTTGTCGGCTATTCTGCAAGCGGAGATATTACAATACCTATGGGAGCAGCATTGGATAAGGAACTTACATTTAAAACAATTTTCCGTTACCGTCATATTTATCCATTGGCAATTAATGCGGTTTCATCAGGGAAAATCAATATAAAAGGTATTGTTACGGAAGAGTTTCCATTAGATGATATTCAGAATGCAATGGATTCTTGTGTTCAGAATAAAGCAGACATTGTCAAAGCAGTCATTAAGATTCAAAAATAAAATGGTGCAGTTGACTTTGGTGGAGGAAAAGCATGGCAAGTGAATGTATTTTGGAAATAAAAAATATAAAAAAGAGCTTTCCCGGCGTTAAAGCATTAGACAATGTAACGATCAATCTGAAGCGTGGTGAGATTCATGCATTGGTCGGAGAAAATGGTGCAGGAAAATCTACACTGATGAAAATCCTGGCAGGTATCTACACACCGGATGAAGGTGAAATGCTATTTGATGGAAAACCATTTGTTCCGAAAAAACCAGTGGATGCTCTGGATAAGGGAATCTCTATGGTGCATCAGGAACTGGATCTGGTGCCAGAAATGACGGTGGAAGAAAATGTATTTTCCGGCAGAGAAAAGAAAAAGGGAATCATGGTTGACAAACGCGGAATGCAGAAACGCACACAGGATTTAATGGATGAACTTGGGATACACCTTGATCCGAAGGATAAGATAAAAAACCTTAGTACTGCAGAACAGCAGATGGTTGCTATTATTCGTGCAATTGCATTTGATGCTGAAGTTATTATCATGGATGAACCAACATCAGCGATTACAGATCGTGAAGTTGCAAAACTGTTTGAGATTATCGAAAAATTAAAAGGAAAAAACAAATCGATCGTCTATATTTCGCATAAAATGGATGAAATTTATTCCCTTACAGATGAGATAACTGTATTGAGGGATGGCCAGTTAATCGGATCGGTTCATACGAAAGACGTTACACCGGATGAATTGATTCATATGATGGTAGGACGTGAATTAAATGCTGTCTTTATCAAAGATGCGCCAAAGTCTGCCACATATGACGAAAATGAGGTCGTATTAAAAGTTGAAAATCTGACTCGTGCAAATGAATTTTACAACATCAATTTTGAAGTGAAACGGGGAGAAATCCTTGGAATCTTTGGATTGATGGGAGCCGGAAGAACAGAAACGATGGAAACCATCTTTGGTCTGCGCAAAGCAGATAGCGGAACAGTTACCATGAGAGGCGATAAGATTCATGGTGTAAAGGCGGCAATCAGAAAAGGAATTGCTTTTGTCACAGAAGATCGAAAACTTTTTGGATTGAATCTGATTGGCTCAGTAAAAGATAATATTACCATCGCATACCTCAAACAGGTATTAAAGGGCGGATTCCTAATGGATTTTAAGAAAGAAAAGGCAACCAGTGATGAACTGATTGAGAGATTGAAGATTAAATGTGCTTCAAGAGATACTCTGGCAGGTACTCTTTCCGGAGGAAATCAGCAGAAAATCGTTCTTGCAAAATGGTTTATGGGAGACCCGGACCTGCTTATTATGGACGAGCCAACCAGAGGTATTGATGTTGGTGCAAAAGCAGAAATCTATAAGTTGATGGATACGCTTGTGAAAGAAGGTAAGAGTATTATTATGATCTCTTCCGAAACACCAGAATTGCTGGGTATGAGTGATCGAATCATTGTAATGCATGAAGGATTTATTACGGGTGAGGCGTCAAAGAATGAGCTTACACAGGAAGAATTGATGGCTTATGCAATCGGTGAAACAGAAAAAGCAAAAGCGTAAAAATTTAACGGAGGGTTGATTTTATGAATAAACAACGCAGCAATGCAGATGTGGCGAATAAGAAGGTAAATGTCGGTGCTATTTTAGGAAAATATGGAGTGTA
Organism: Lachnospiraceae bacterium; assembly: GCA_028692975.1. GTDB lineage: Bacteria > Bacillota > Clostridia > Lachnospirales > Lachnospiraceae > JALENY01. Next base: position 4,279 of record JAQUWF010000049.1, on the reverse strand, counting down.
CATAGCGCTTTTGGTTTTGTTTGTGGCATTATCTTTTGCATCTGAATCCTTTTTAACGGTAACAAATCTTTTTAATATTTTGAAACAGAATGCTGTTTATGGAATTCTTGCAGTTGGCATGACTTTTGTTATTGTAACAGGGGGAATCGATTTATCAGTCGGTGCGATTGTAGCAATGGCCGCCTGTTTTGCAGCAGCATTGGCACAAAAAGGAACCACAACACCGGTTGTAATCGCAATGCTGGTAGGTATCGTGGCAGGTCTTGGTTGTGGAGCATTTAGTGGATTCTTTATTGCATATGCAAAAATCCCGGCATTTATTGCCACCCTGGCCACATGTACGATTGCCAGAGGAATTGTATATGTATTTACAGATGGACGGCCGATTACCGGTGTATCTGATGCATATAAGTATATAGGCCGTGCTTCCTGGGGTGTTGTTCCTGTGGCAGTTGTCATCTATGCTATATTCCTGATTCTTGGTACGTTTTTGTTGAAATATACAAAATATGGACGCCATGTTTTTGCGATAGGAGGAAACAAAAAAGCGGCAACAGTTTCCGGGGTAAATGTCGAGATTACGGAGTTTATGGTGTATGTAATCTGCGGATTCTGTGCAGCGTTTGCCGGACTTCTTTTATCGTCTCGTATTCAGACCGGACAGCCGGCAGGTGGAGAGGGATATGAACTGGATGCAATCACTGCAGCAGTAATCGGTGGTGCCAGCCTGTCTGGCGGTAAAGGCAGTGTATTTGGTTCTCTGATTGGTATTTTGGTTGTTGGTATTTTGACAAATGGCCTTGATTTGTTGAATGTATCTTCATATTATCAGCAGATAATCAAAGGTGTAATTATCTTACTAGCTGTATTGGCAGATCGTAAGAAAGATTGATAATAACTGCAAAGAAGCAGATATTATAAACGTAAAATCCAAAATAGGAGGAAATGAAAATGAAGAAAAAGATTATTTCGGTATTACTGGCAACAGCAATGGTAGCAAGTCTGGTGGTTGGATGTGGAAACAGTAGTGAATCTGCAAAAACAGATGATACAGTCAAAACAGAAGAGAAAACAGAAAATGCAGCAGATGACACAGTGGAAAAAGATGATGCAGCAAAAGACACTGCAGAAGTAAGTTCAGACGGTGATACATACAAAATCGCATGGGTTGATGGAAACCTGGCTAATGAATCTAACTCGGTATGTACAGCAGCTGCAAAAGCTTATGCAGAATCTATCACAGACAGTAAAATTGAATTTACGCTATTGGACGGGGAAGGATCTGGAGAAAAGCAGGTTGATCAGACTGAAACATTAATCGCACAGGGTGTTGACTGTATCATGATGCAGCCATATGATGCAGCAGCATGTCAGGTTGGTGTACAGGCTTGTATTGATGCGGGCGTTAAAGTATTAGTTGTAAAAGCGCCTATCGAAGATCAGAGTATCTGCCCATTTATCGGACAGGACGATATCGTTGCAGGCCAAATGGAAATGGACTGGGTCGCTGATCAGTTAGGTGAAAAAGGAAACATTGTAATTCTTGAAGGCCCTACAGGAAATTCAGCAGCACTGAATAGAAATGATGGTATTACAAAAGCACTTGAAAGTTATGCGGACATCAACGTTCTTTATACTCAGACAGGTAACTGGAACAGAGATGAAGGTATGTCTCTGATGGAGAACTGGTTACAGACGGGTGAGCAGATTGATGCAGTAGTAGCACATAATGATGAGATGGCACTTGGTGCTTATGACGCAATCGCAGATGCCGGTAAGGTTGGCGAAATAAAGGTAATCGGTATCGATGCTATTGATGCAGCAAAAGAATCTGTATCAGCAGGCGAAATGGATGCAACTATTCTTCAGGATGTTGAAGGTATTGCAAAGAAGGCAGTAGATGTAGCAGTTATGCTTTGCAAGGGCGAAGAAGTTGAGGATACATATTATATCGATCCTGTTCTTTTAACAAAAGACAATATCGCTGATTACATGTAAAACTAATAAAAAGGGAGAGTAAAGATATGGCAAAAATGATGAAAGCATTAATGTATGATAAACCAGGCCGTGAGAATTCCAGCATTCGTGAGATTCCATATCCTGAGTGTGGTGATGATGAAGTTATTATTAAAGTAATGACCGCATCTATTTGTAAAGGTGTAGAGCATGATCATGACAATGGAACGGGAACAGATCTTGCAAAATATCCTGTTGTACCAGGACATGAGTTTTCGGGATATGTTTACGAAATCGGTAAAAATGTTACAGATGTAAAGCCAGGAGATCGTGTAACCGCAGATAACACAGAGTATTGTGGAGAATGTTATTACTGTAAGAAAGAGGAATCAAATTACTGTCCTACGTTTGGATCTCTTGGACATAATATCAATGGTGGATTCGCGGAATTTGTTCGACTGAAAAAAGAAAAAGTGTTCCATATTCCAGATTCCGTATCTTTCAATGCAGCTGCCTTGTGTGAACCGATTGCCTGCTGCCTGCATGCAGTTGACCGATCAAATGTAAAATATGGCGACACGGTTGTAGTATTTGGCGCTGGCTCGATGGGATTGATACTTGCAGAATTATTCCAGGCATCCAATGCAAAAAAAGTTTATATAATTGCCGGTACTGAAAGTAAAATGAAAAAAGCAGCAGCAAAAGGTGTGTCTACCATCGTTATGAATCGTAATGACTATTCTGTTCATGAGAAAAAACTGCTTGAAGAAAATCCACTGGGAGTTGATATTATTGTTGATGCAACCGGTAGCCCGAAAGTATGTGAAAATTCAATGAAACTGCTGAAAAAAGGTGGTATGTTGTTACAGTATGCTGTTGTTCACAGCAAAGAAAAAATGCAGTTAGATCCACAGTTGATGTTCAATAATGAATTGACATTTACAACATCTTTTTGTCAATCACACAACTTTGGACGTGCAATCGAGATGCTGGAGTCTGGTATTGTTGATGGTGATGATCTTGTAACAGGAGAATATCCATTAGATGAATTCTACGATGCGCTGGATGAAAATGTAACTGATCGTAATTCTGTTAAGGTTGTTATTCATCCAAGTTATGAAAAGTAATGTAAATTAAGATAAAAGGGCATAGCACCTATATGCTGTGTCCTTTTTCTTATACGAGTAGGAGGGTAAAACGATGAAAAGACGGGGCGTAATCAATCAGCCATTGAGCAGTGAACTGGCAGGTTTAGGGCATGGAGACACATTTCTTTTATGTGATGCAGGATTTCCTATTCCGGCTGATGTGAAGAGAGTGGATATGGCACTAACCTTTGGTATCCCTTCCATGAAGCAGTGTCTGGAAAGTATTCTGAGCGAAGTAAATATACAAAAAGTAACGATTGCGGAAGAGATGAATGGCTTAAATGCAGAGGGCGAAGATTATCTTACCAGTATATTTAAGAATCAGGAGTTTATAAAAGTTCCCCAGCAGAAACTGGTTGAATTGGCAAAAAAAGTGAAATTTATTGTGCGCAGTGGAGAACTAGGATGTTATTCAAACGTATTGATGGAAGCAGCGTCTGGAGTTGAATCGTATAAAAAGGATTTCATTATTAATACGGGAGAGGACAATGAATAAAAGAAAAATAATGGTGGCTGGATTAATTTGTTTGGATTTTACACCTACTTTTCCGATGGATCATGTTTACGATTTTTATTCTGTTTTGCAACAGGGGCAGGTCACACATACAAAAGGGCTGACAGTAAGCCTGGGCGGTGTTGTAGCTAATACAGGATTGGCGATAGACAGACTGGGTGGAAAGGTAAGCCTTGTGGCCAAAATCGGGGATGATTCATTAGGCGATATGTTAAAGCAACAACTTTTGGATTTTGGTGTAGGTAAACAGATTATTACAACGAATCAGGCTGCGACAAGTTATTCTATAGTTATTGCTATTCCCGGCTATGATCGTATTTTTATACATGACGTGGGGGCAAATGATTATTTTACGCAAAATGATTTACCCTATGAACAGATGCAGGAAGTGGATATTTTCCATTTCGGATATCCTCCAAGTATGCGGAACTTTTACTGTGATAATGGTGAAAACCTTTCTGAAATGTTAAAAAATGTGTCCCAGAGAGGAATTTGTACATCCCTGGATTTGTCAATGCCGGATGCAGGTGATGAGTCTGGAAGTGCAAACTGGCATCAGATATTGAAAGCGGCATTGCCGTATGTGGATTTGTTTGAACCCAGTATAGAAGAACTGGCGCTCTGCCTGGATCAGAAAGGATATTTACAGAGAAAAGAGTAT
>JAQUWF010000048.1 GCA_028692975.1 Lachnospiraceae bacterium | reverse complement strand
CTTGAACTGGTTTCCTTGAGCATCTCTTTCAGGATATCGATAACATCCGTCAGATCCCTGCTGTAAATAGCCCCCTCGGCCTCATCCACATCCAGACTCGGTTTGAATTTCTTCAGTTCCTCTTCATAATTAATCATCTGTTTTGCTCCTTATGCAATCCTTGATTTCCCCTACCAGATATAACGATCCAACACAGAAAAGCAGCCCATCGCCCCTTCTTTCGCAGGCCGCCGCAAAGGCTTCCGGTACTTTTTCCAGTGCCTCCACCTGACTGCAGCCATTTGCCCGGAAAATGTCGGCCAATTCCTCCGCCGGCACCTCCCTTGGTCCCTCGATCTGTGTGGTGATCACATGCTGCAGGCGCAGACGCTGACAAATATCGCGTATCATGCTCCTGTAATCCTTTTCCACAACAGCAGAAAAGAGAAGTGTGATCTCATAATCATCCTGAAAATGCTGTGCTGTCTCAATAAAACGGCAGATGCCATCCTCATTGTGCGCACCATCTACAATAATGCCAGGCAGCACCGTCTCCATGCGACCCTCCCAGGCAGTCTCCGCGATCCCCTTTTTGATCATGTCCCTGGAAACAGACACCTTATCCTGCAGTGCGCCCAATACCGATATGGCCAGCGACGCATTTATCACCTGATAGGGTGCAATATAGGGAACCGTAAACGTAGTATTATCATAATACCTATTCTTCAGCGAAAAATCAATGGATGTGGGCGTGTTTCTCAAAATTTCATACATGGACGGTGCGACGCCAAAGGCTTCACAGCCCTGTTCCTTCGCTGCCGCTTCAATAACGCGGCTCACTGACGGATGACTGTCATCATACACCACGACCGCACCCTTCTTGATGATCCCTGCCTTCTCACCGGCTATGGCCTCCAGGGTATCCCCCAGATATTCCGTGTGGTCCAGACCGATGGAGGCAATGATGCAGGCCAGCGGATCACGCACCGAATTGGTCGCATCCAGCCGTCCGCCCAGTCCTGTCTCCAGCACCACGTACTCCACATTTTTCTCCCGGAAGATCACCATGCCCATCAAAAACAGGAATTCAAAATAGGTAGGGTGATAAGAGCCCTGCTCCACCATCTTGTGTGCAATATCCAACACCTGTTCAAAGGCCCGCAGAAATTCTTCATCCGAAATATCCACACCATCAATGCGGAAACGCTCATTGATCTTCACCAGATGTGGGGAAGTAAACAGCCCGGTCCGGTATCCCGCCGCAGCAAGAACCGAGGCAAGAAAGGCGCATACACTCCCTTTTCCATTGGTTCCCGCCACATGGATCACCCGGAATGAAGCATCGGGATTCCCCAGCATTTCCAGGCATTCTCTCGTGTGGCTCAGTTTGTTCTTCGTCGTAAACTTTGGTATATCTTCTATATAATTTACTGCTTCTATGTAGTTCAACGCTGTCACCATTTATCCTTCGTATCTTATTCCTGTCACGTAACTGTTCAGTACCTGACCAGTTACCATTCGAAAATCCATAAAAATCGCCTGCGGCGATGGGATTTTCTCACTCCTGAATCATTTTCTTACGGTCAGCGCAGTAAATGCGCAGACCTGCTGAATAGTTATCCTGTCACTTACTTATGATATATCTTATGCCCTGCTCTTGTCCATACCTAATCGAACTCATTTATCCGACAGATTCCGCAGGGGGTGTTTCCTCCGGGCTCACTTCCGGCGTCACAGCCTGGGTAGCCACTGGCCCTGTCGTGTCTCCCAGTTTCTCAAGATTCTGCGTTTTGTCATGGTAGATCAGTGAATTCGTCCGGGACAGGACTTTCGCCGTACTGCTGTTGCTCTGCTGGGCCACATCGATCCAGTCATGATTCTCAATAGTCGCATCGGTGATCATAAGCCGTTCGGAATTAACAAACGTGGTATCCACGATCTCCTCGTTTATCTCCACCTTGCTGGACTGTGTGAAATTCTTTCCGTTTATATAATAGGTCCCCGATACCACCGGTTCAATATTATCCAGCACCACCTGATTGATGCCAAGGCGCAGCACCATGGGTGAAAATGGATTAGACTGGGAATACACATATTGCTTGCCATATAAAATATCATACTGCAGCGTCTGCAGGTCGATCTGATAATACAGATTGTTCTTCATTTTCTGATGGAAATTAAACAGCGTACCCTCATGAATGTTCACACGGTCCATGATCTCCGCCATGACCTGATAAGCCGGCAGCGTCTTTGCCTTGCGTTCCAGCCCAAGATTGTCCCAGATCACATATTCCGTCTGGAACAGATCCCCTTTGATCAGATCTTCCTCGGTCAGTCCCATGGTAGGCAGATGATCTCCATACAAAAGCAGTACCACATCCTCATCCTGCGTCTCCAGCCAGGTGATCAGACCACCGATAAACTGGTCCATCTCATAGATCTGGTTCGCATAATATTCCCACATGCAGTTCTGGGCATCCGTAGCCGCACCAGTCACCGTGATATCCGGATCGCTGCTTACGGGTTCCTCCGGATATGGGCCGTGGCCCTGTACGGAAACGGTGAAGATAAAGTCCTGATTATCTGTAGATTCCATACACTGTTTTATGTATTTGGTCAGGTTGTGATCCCGCATCCAGCCATTTTCATTCACATCGGTCTGGGTATCCATATATTCTTCTGAAGTAAATGTGTTAAAACCCAGATTGGCATAAACGGATCTCCTGCTGTAGAAATTCGCTTCATTATTATGGATGGCATGGCTTGTGTATCCAATATTGCCCAGATTGTAGGCCGCACTCTCACAGGTCTCTTCCTTGAGCACGCTCTTGTAAGGATATTCACCTGCGCCAAAGTAACGCATACTCATGCCGGTCAGCGTCTCAAACTCCGTGTTGGCCGTCCCTGCACCTACGGAAGGCACCGTATACATTCCAGAGGAATAGTTCGCCATAAGTTTTCGAAAGTTCGGAATAGGATCATCCGAAAATACCAGCCCGCGCACATTGGTAGGGTCAAAGAAAGATTCCAACTGAATCGCAATGATGTTGGGCAGATTCTCCTTGTCCGTCTCTTTCTTTTCTCCTTCCGACACTTCCAGCCGTTCCACCAGTTTCTCGGAGTACCCGTTGGGCCGGTCTACCCCTGTATCAAACAGGGTAACCGAAAGGCAGTAGGGAAAGCCATAATCTTCATATGCAAAAGCAATATTTCCAAAATAAGTGGATATCCATCGTTGACCGATAGCCACTTTGGTCACTCCGGCAAAAAGCACACAGCTGACCACGATCAGCGGAACATTCACCAGATAACGCATTTTCCCACGGTATTTTGGTGCTTTGATAAATACCAGTACCAGGGCTGCCAGCAGGGCCAGCAACAGGATCACTACCACGATCACCTGCCACAGGGCAAGATATTTATTTATCACGCCCAATCCTTCCGCCACCAGTTTCAGATCCGGTCCGGTAAATGGCGTGACACGTTCCAACAAAACAATGCTGTTGATGAGTCCGCAAACGAACCAGAAGATCGCCACGATCATACGCCAGAATATCCTTCTGCGAAACAGGTAGGGAAGTAAACTGGTCAGGAAGATCAGGAACACATTATACAGAAACACCTTTTTGCTGGTGAACATATAATGCCATGCGTCACCGAAGGAATGTCTGCACATCCACTCAATGATAAAGTAGCCAATAAAGCACGCAACCACGTGCAGCAGGACCGAAATCCTGTTACACATGGCACATACATCGCGTTTATTCATTTCTTTGAACTTTTTCAAATTTCTAAAGTCCGGTTTTTTTAGTTCGATTTTTTTCATCTATTACCCCACAAGCTGTGCTAAGCGCTCCATTACCTGTTCTTTCATCTTTGTATACTGCGCCAGTTTGTCACGTTCTGCCTGTACTTTATCTGTCGGTGCCTTGCTGGTGAATTTCTCATTATTCAACATACCATTTGCTCTGGCGATTTCTTTGGTCAGACGATCCGCCTCATTTTGCAGACGCTCTTTTTCCTTTTCCATATCGACCAGTTCTTCTAACGGCATATATACAACCGCATGAGGTGTCACTACAGATACTGCGTCATCGCTGATGCCGTCTTTGGAAGACTGTACCTGCACCTGAGAAGCACTCATAAGACGCTCCATAGCCACCATAGTCTCTTTCATGACAATAAAGTCTTTCTCGTCCTTCTCATTGTCACAAACGATGTATACTTTCGCTTTCTTATTATTCGGAACATTCATATCCGCACGAATGGTACGAACGCTGCGGATCACGTCTTTGACTTTCTCCACCATCTCTGCCTGTGCCTGAAAATTCCATGCATCGGTATATACCGGCCATTCTGCGATCATGACAGACTCTTCTTCCGGCAGTAAGGTGCAGTAGATTTCCTCTGTGATAAACGGCATGAACGGATGCAGCAGTTTCAGTGCCTGTGACAATACCGTCTGACAGGTCCATACGGCAGCATCGGCGGATTTTGCCGCCTCTGCGCTGTCTTCTCTCGCGAACATACGCAGCTTTGCGATCTCGATATACCAGTCACAGAATTCATCCCAGATAAAGTCGTATACTTTCTGTACCGCAATACCCAGTTCGAATTTGTCCATGTTCTCGGTTACGTCTCTGGATAAATCATTTACCGTAGAAAGTATCCACTGATCTGCGGGCATTAACTGGTCTGCTTCTGGTTTCGCAACGCCATTTTCCGGCATATTCATCATAATGAAACGGGACGCATTCCATACCTTGTTTGCAAAGTTACGGCTGGCCTCTACCTTTTCCCAATAAAAACGCATGTCGTTGCCCGGCGCATTGCCTGTCATAAGGGACAGACGCAGTGCATCTGCACCGTATTTGTCGATAACCTCCAGCGGATCAATACCATTTCCAAGGGACTTACTCATCTTGCGGCCCTGTGAATCTCTTACCAGTCCGTGGATCAGTACATGCTTAAACGGTGACTCTCCAGTCTGCTCCAGTCCAGAAAATACCATACGGATAACCCAGAAGAAAATGATGTCGTAACCGGTCACCAGCACGTTGGTAGGATAAAAATATTCCAATTCCGGTGTCTTCTCCGGCCAGCCAAGGGTGGAAAATGGCCACAGTGCGGAGCTGAACCAGGTATCCAGTGTATCCTCATCCTGTGTCATATGAACGCAGCCACATTTCGGGCATTTTTCCGGTTTCTGCCTTGCAACTACCATCTCACCGCACTGATCACAGTAGTAAGCTGGGATGCGGTGTCCCCACCATAACTGTCTGGAAATACACCAGTCACGGATATTCTCCAGCCAGTGAAGGTATGTCTTGTCATAACTTGCCGGAACGAATTCCAGTTCGCCGTCTTCCAACGCCTGGATGGCAGCCTTGCCCATCTCGCTCATTTTAACGAACCACTGCTGTTTGATCATTGGCTCTACGGTAGTGCCGCAGCGGTCATGGGTACCTACTGCATGGGTGTGTGGAACAACCTTTACCAGAAGTCCCTGTTCTTCCAGGTCGGCTACCATTGCTTTTCTTGCTTCGTAGCGGTCCATGCCTGCGTATTTGCCGCCCAGACTGTTGATGGTGGCATTATCGTTCATAATGTTGATCTCTTCCAGATCATGGCGTTTACCAACCTCAAAGTCATTGGGATCATGAGCCGGGGTAATCTTTACGCAGCCGGTTCCAAACTCTTTGTCTACATATGCATCTGCGACCACCGGGATCTCACGGTCGGTCAGCGGCAGTTTCAGCATCTTGCCGATGAGGTGCGTATAACGCTCGTCCTCTGGATTAACCGCTACGGCTGTATCACCCAGCAGTGTCTCCGGACGGGTGGTTGCGATCTCTACGTATTCGTTGCTGCCAACAATGGGGTATTTAATATGCCAGAAGAATCCGTTCTGGTCTTCGTGCTCTACCTCTGCATCAGAAATGGTAGTCTCACATACCGGACACCAGTTTATGATGCGGGAGCCTTTGTAGATATAGCCTTTTTCGTATAATTTCATGAATACTTCTTCGACTGCCTTGGAGCATCCCTCATCCATGGTGAAGCGTTCCCGCTCCCAGTCTGCGGATGAGCCCAGTTTCTTCAGCTGATTGATGATCTTTCCGCCGTATTCTTCTTTCCATTCCCATGCGTATTCCAGAAATTTCTCACGGCCGATCTCGTTCTTGTCGATGCCCTGTGCTTTTAATTTCTCGGTTACCTTTACTTCGGTAGCGATGGCTGCATGGTCGGTACCCGGCTGCCACAGTGCCTCAAATCCCTGCATTCTCTTATAGCGGGTCAGGATATCCTGCATGGTGTTGTCCAGCGCATGTCCCATGTGCAGCTGCCCCGTAACGTTTGGCGGCGGCATCACGATGGAAAACGGCTTCTTGTCCGGGTTTACTTTGGCATGGAAATATCCATTTTCCATCCATTTTTCATATAATTGGTCTTCTATGGCTTTTGGGTCATAGGTTTTGGCTAATTCTTTCTGCATGATTTTTCTCCTTTATAATGAAATAAATGAAAATAAAAAAGCCCCTTACGTCTGTAAAGGGCGATTGTTTCGCGGTACCACCTTTGTTATATGATCTCATAACTGTTCAGTTCCTGATCAGTTACTATTGCTCATATATCTCGTGAGTCCTGTAACGGGGACCAGGCGTAGGACGCTACTGCTGTATTTCACATCCTCGGTTCAAAAGCTACCTTCCACGAACGCTCTTCCAAACAACCTTCCAGCCCATGGGTCGTTCTCTCTATGGCCGCCACTCGTGTACTCCTCTTTGTCATTACCTTTTCATATCTTTCCCTATAATAAGCGTAAGAGGGGCTTTTGTCAAGAAAAAGGTATAATGTCCTTGATAATTCCTTTCCCAATGTTAAATGCAGTAGTTTCCACCTTTATTAAGATCGGTCTCCACCAGGTCGGCGAGGGTGTAGCTGTCTACTACCTGATTGATGGCTTCGTTTAATTTCTTCCAGACTTCGATGGTGGCGCAGCCATCTGCACGGTCACATGCCTCACCTTCCACGCAGGCCACGGGCGCCAGGCTGCCTTCGGTCACACGCAGCACATCACCCACGGTAATATCCTCCGGTTTCTTCGCCAGCTGGTATCCTCCCTGGGCTCCCCGGCTGCTCTTTACATAACCGCCGCGGCTCAAAAGGGTAATAATCTGCTCCAGGTATTTCATGGAAATGTCCTGCCGTTTTGCCACAGTTTTCATGGAGACCTTCTCTGAAGGATCATGCATGGCAAGATCCAACAGCAGTCTCAGGGCATATCTGCCTTTTGTAGATATTTTCATAATTTTTCCTGCTTTCTTTTATTTTACGTAACTATTTCAAAACTACCACGAACAGCAGACCTGTTTCGCCTGCTGTTCCGTATGATTCCTTCTTATTCTGCAAACAATTCTGTGGATAAGTAGCGGTCTCCCGTATCTGGAAGTACAGCTACAATAGTCTTTCCGGCATTCTCTGGTCTTCTTGCCAGTTCAGTTGCCGCCCACAGGGCTGCCCCTGAGGTGATACCGCCCAGGATGCCGTCTGACTTGGCAATAGCACGTCCTGTCTGGAATGCATCTTCATTTTCCACGGTGATGATCTCATCGTAGATCTTTGTATTCAAAGTCTCCGGAATGAAGTTGGCTCCGATACCCTGCAGTTTGTGCGGGCCTGCTTTGCCTTTGGATAATAGCGGAGAACCCGCCGGCTCCACAGCCACCACCTTCACTTCCGGATTCTTTGATTTGAGGAATTCGCCCACACCGGTCAATGTACCGCCGGTACCTACGCCTGCAACAAAGATATCTACCTTGCCGTCCGTAGCGTCCCAGATTTCAGGACCTGTGGTCGTTCTATGGATAGCCGGATTGGCCGGATTGACGAACTGCCCGGGTATAAAGCTGTTTGGTGTCTCTTTGTGCAGTTCTTCCGCCTTATCCACGGCACCTATCATACCAAGTGCCCCGCTGGTCAGAACCAGCTGCGCACCATATCCCTTTAATAACGTACGCCGCTCCACGCTCATGGTCTCCGGCATAGTCAATATTACTTTGTATCCCTTAGCTGCCGCCACCGCTGCCAGCCCAATGCCGGTATTGCCGCTGGTGGGCTCGATGATCGTGGCACCTTCTTTGAGGATTCCTTTTGCTTCCGCATCTTCGATCATGGCCTTCGCTATGCGATCCTTGGCACTGCCCGCCGGATTCAGATATTCCAGTTTCACCAGAATATTGGCCGGAAGATTATTTGCTGCCACATAATTCCTCGCTTTTACCAAAGGGGTATGCCCGATCAAATCTACTATACTCTCATATACTTTACTCATTTTGCTCGCTCCTTATGCTCCGAAAGCCTGATCAAGATCAGCAATCAGGTCATCAATATGCTCCGTGCCGATAGAAAGACGAACCGTATTGGGTTTGATGCCGGATCCCGCAAGCTCAGCCTCTGTCATCTGCGCATGTGTGGTAGATGCTGGATGTATTACTAATGATTTTACATCCGCAACGTTTGCCAGTAAAGAGAAAATCTCTAATTTGTCAATAAATTCCTGTGCTTCTTTGGCTCCACCCTTGATTTCAAAGGTGAAGATAGAGCCGCCGCCATTAGGGAAATATTTCTTATATAAGCCATTGGTCGGGCTGTCCGGCAGCGATGGATGATTTACCTTCTCCACCTGCGGATGTTTAGCCAGATAATCCACTATCTTCAATGCATTTTCCACATGACGCTCCACGCGGAGGGATAAGGTCTCAAGGCCCTGCAGGAAGAAGAATGCATGGAATGGAGATAAGGTAGCACCGGTATCGCGAAGAAGGATTGCGCGGATGCGGGTGACGAAAGCTGCCGCTCCCACGTCTCTTGTGAAACTTACGCCATGGTAGCTTGGATTCGGCTCAACCAGTGAAGGAAATTTGCCGGATGCCTCCCAGTCGAACTTGCCGCCATCCACGATAACGCCTCCGATGGTAGTGCCGTGTCCGCCGATGAATTTGGTAGCGGAATGAATCACGATATCTGCGCCGTGCTCGATAGGACGAAGCAGGTAAGGTGTTGCGAAGGTATTATCCACTACCAGCGGAATTTTATTCTCATGAGCAATGGCTGCTACAAGTTCCAGATCTGTCACATCACTGTTTGGATTGCCAAGGCTCTCTACAAAAAGTGCTTTTGTGTTTTCCTGGATTGCATCGCGGATCTCCTGCTCATTGGCAATGTCTACGAAGGTTGCTGTGATGCCGTATTCCGGAAGGGTATGTTCAAGAAGGTTGTAGCTGCCGCCGTAAATATTCTTTGCTGCCACAATGTGGTCACCGGCTTTTGCCAGGTTCTGAATCGTGTAGGATACAGCTGCTGCCCCGGAAGCCACGGCCAATGCTGCCACACCGCCCTCCAGCGCTGCGATACGCTGTTCGAAAACATCCTCCGTGGGATTGGTCAGTCTGCCGTAAATGTTTCCAGCATCCGCCAGTCCGAAACGAGCTGCCGCATGAGCACTGTTATGGAAAACGTAAGATGATGTCTGATAGATTGGTACTGCTCTCGCATCCGTAACCGGATCCGGTTCTTCCTGTCCAACATGTAACTGCAGTGTCTCAAATTTGTAATTTCCGTTTTTCTTCATAATAATATCCTCCCTGAAATGGCGTTTTTATATTTTGCAATTCCCATATGTTTTGTATGAATTGAATATACTCCTCATTTCCTAGTATGTCAATAGGAAATTTTTATTTTATCATATTTTTTTCTTTGAGGATTTATCATTGTGATCCACCTCATCATAAACACACGACGGGGCATCTACAAATTTTTCTTTTATACATGTCCCGTTTATTCTGCAAATATACCGATGCACAGACAAAAAGGGCATATGACAAACTTTTCAACTCCCCTGCCCCGCCAATACGAATATGCGGGGCAGCAAGAATAAATTTGTTTGTCTATGCCCTCAATGTCTCTATTTCCCCTTCAAATGATTCCTTTTCCTACTTCAACGGGGCAGCACATCTATATTTTTCGCCCTGTACCCCATATGATCAAACGACCAGCCACCGCTGCTCACTTCCAAAAGATAGCAGGCTCTTTTCATACAAAAAATGCGGAGCCTGCGCCCCGCACTTGTCATATGGCTACCATGGCAGATAACTGTCACTTTCCTCATCATAATAAAACCAGCCACTTCCTTTACCGATAGGCGATCCATCAGATTCTGCCTGCTGGTATGGTATGTAAGAATTAGTCCCCTCATCCCAGGAATATAAATCGAAGGGATCGTTGACACTGGCGTTGTCCTCCGCATCTCCTTCCGTTTCTTCTGCTGCCGGAGTCTCCTCTGGTTTCTGGGTTTCTTCCGATGTCTCCGTCTCCGTTGGCACTGTTGTTTCTTCTGGTGTTTCCATCACTGTTGACGTTGTTGTTTCTGCCGGTGTCTCCTCTGGTTTTGTTTCCGATCCCTTCGCAGAACCACACCCATAACACAGCATCACCGCTGACATAACCAGAATTCCTGCAAAAACTCTTTTCTTTTTCATGCAATATCCTCCTGATCCACAGACTGCCTGCTTCGTTCATCTGCAGTCTTGTGATTTCCAACAACAAATTTGAATCTTATCCAATTAATTATAGTACTTGCAGTTTAATATTTCAATAGCGTGTCTGAACCTTGTTCTAATTATACCGTTTACCAGCCCGTCTGCATCTGTGTATGGGTCAGTTCCTGGGATATATTCAGCGCGTGATCTCCGATTCGTTCAAAATCGGTCAGCATTTCCGAATACAAAATACAGCCTTCCTCCGAGCAGTCCCCTTTCCGCATCCGGCCCAGCATACGATTGCGGTACCGCACGGTCATATCGTCGATTCTCTGCTCCGTTGCCGCGATCTGGGTCAGATCCTCCAGTCCATCTCTTTCGCTGATCCGCAGATCATCCAGCATATTTCCACAGACATTCTGCATTTCCTTTATCTCCGTCTTTTCTTCCTTTGAGAATTTGACAGCCTTCTTTTCCAACATCCTGGCGTAGCCGCCGATATTCATGGCATGATCCCCGATACGCTCAATATTTCCTATAATCTTGAAATGGGAGCTCAGTTTCTGGCTCTCAGCCACATTAAGTTCCTTTGCAAGCGCTCTGGATATGTAATTGGAAAGTTCCTTATTCAGATAATCAATCTCTGTCTCACGCTCCTCGATAGGCGCTAGCATAGACGCATCTCGCTTTCTAAATGCCTCAAAACTCTCGAATACATTCTGCCGGGCCAGTTCCAGCATCCGGTCACTCTCCTTTTTCACCTGCTCCAGAGAAATCGCAAGTGCTCCAATCTGCCCCGCTGCGCTTGTATTGAGATACAAAAGCCCGTGCTTATCCGGTGTCCCCTCTTTATCCGGCAGAATCCGCTCTGCAAACCTGGCAAGGTAAGAACCGAACGGCAGGAGCAGCGCTGTTGTAGCAAGATTGAACATGGTGTGCATATTGGCAATCTGGGCTGGCGGATTGCCCGGTGTCAGCTGCTCCACAAAGCCCGCCAGTGGAAACAGCAGCGTTACTGCTGTAAAAATCACCGTGCCGATAATGTTAAAGCTCAGGTGAATAATAGTGGTCCGTTTGGCATTCCGGTTCGTCCCGATGGAAGCCAGAAGCGCCGTGATACAAGTTCCGATATTCTGTCCGAACAATACATAAACAGCACTGGAAAAAGGGATGATCCCGCTGCCTGCCAGTGCCTGCAAAATCCCAACAGACGCTGAAGAAGACTGGATAATGGCAGTAAATACCATACCTGCAAGTATTCCCAGAAATGGATTGTCAAATCTCGTCATCAGGCTGATAAATCCTTCCGACTCCCTCAGCGGCATCATGGCTGCACTCATCATATCCATACCGATGAACAAGACTCCAAGCCCCGCCAGAATACTTCCGATATGATGCAGCTTTGGCTTTTTCAAAAAGACAACCATGACCACTCCTGCAAATGCGATCAAAGGGGCAATCATTCCGGCATCCAGCGCAATCAACTGTCCTGTGATCGTTGTTCCGATATTGGCTCCCATAATGATCCAGACCGCCTGCCGCAGCGTCATCATACCAGAATTGACGAACCCAACCACCATAACCGTGGTCGCTGAGGAGGACTGGATCACCGCCGTGATCCCAGCCCCTACAGCCACTCCCAGGAACCGATTGGCCGTCAGCCGTTCTAGTATCTGTTTCATTCTATTTCCGGCTGCCGCTTCCATTCCTGCGCTCATCATCTGCATACCATACAAAAACAGTGCAAGACCTCCCAAGAGTGCAAAAAAATCTGTTATTTTCATATCTTCTCTCCATTTTCATGATTTAATTTTTTCTTTTTTTGTGACTTTTTCTCCCACGCCGCCCACAAAATACTTGCGATGCAGACCGAAGAATAACACCCGCTGACCAGGCCAAAAAACATAGGAAGCGCAAACTCCCGAATAGAATCTATCTGGAAGAATACAGCCGCCACCAGAATGGTCAGCACACAGATCCCTGTGGTAACAGAGGTATTCACGGACCTGGCAAGGACCTGCGAAATACTGCGGTTCGTCAGGGTAATAATCTCTTCTTTATGTCCCATTTTCCGATTCTCCCGGATTCTGTCATAGACTACGATCGTATCATTGATGGAATATCCGATGATGGTCAATACGACTGCCACAAACGCATCATTTAACGGAATCTTGAAAAGCACAAACACGAAAAATACCACCAGCACATCATGCAGCAGGGCGATTAACGCCGTGATTCCTGCCGTAAGGCCAGACAGAGCCGTAAAGCGTATCCACACATAAATCACGATGAACAAGAAGGAAAGTGCAATAGCAATTCCGGCATTTTTCAATGCCTTTGCACCAATATAAGGCTCTACTGCATAAGTTTTTGTCAGGGAAATCTGTCCTTCTCCGGCAAAATCCTGCAAAGCAGTCGTGATTTCTTTTTGCTCCTCCGGTGAGATTCCACCATTGCCTGCCAACGTAATCTCCAAACTCTCCGAATTATCCACATTACTTTTTGTCTCCTGGACGGTAACTGCTCTTTCAGAGATCTGCGCCACCGTTTCCTTCACCTTCTGGGAATCCACCTGGGAATTGACCGTATAATTCATGACAACGCCACCGGTAAACTGTGTGTCAAGGCGGACGCCGTTTTTCACACATCCTATGATTCCAATAAGAATGGCCGCACCGGAGATCAACAGGCAAATCCATTTTTTCTGATAAAACTTTCTTTCACGAAGTTCCTTTTTCTCACGGAACCATTTTTTCTGATTCCATTTGGGAAAAGTAATCAGTGACAGCTGCATCGCTTTGGACACGGTAACCCCTATGACCACATTTACAATCATGCCCACCAGCAGGGTATATCCAAAACTCAGCATGGAACCGGAACCGAAAATCATCAAAATCACCGCCACGATTGCCGTGGTGATATTCCCATCCAGCACCGAAGTAAATCCACTTTTATACCCATTTATCACGGCCTGACGTACCGAATGCTTCGCTTTCAATTCTTCCGAAATCCGCTCAGAAATAATAATATTTGCATCTACCGCCATACCGAGGGACAAAATGATTCCCGCAATTCCTGGCAGCGTCAGCGTATACTGCGGCACGGAAATGGCCAAAAGCTGCAGTGTCATCTGCAGGGTCAGTACCAGTACCGCCACAACACCCGGCAGCTTATAGTAGATCACCATGAAGATACACACCAGCGCAAATGCGATCAAGCCTGCCAGGATCATGATATGAAGTGCATTTGCTCCAAGAACGGGGCTAATGGTGGAAAAGCTTGTTGTCTCCAGGGAAAACGGCAGCGCGCCGGAATTAATCTTATCCGCCAGACTTTTGGCCTCCTCATACCCGGCCATTCCGCTGATAGATGCCTGACCGTTAGAGATTCTACTCTGTACCGTGGGATTGAAGATCAACTGATCGTCCATATAAATGCCGATCTTTTTCCCGATCATCTCACCGGTCGCCTTGTCAAAGAGCGTCGTCCCCTCCTGGTCAAAGGTGAGGCTGACAACGTACTCATCTTTTATTCCCGAAGTGTCCCGCTCCGGCGAAGCGCTCTTTACGTTCTTCCCCTCAACCAGCACATTCCCCGCTTCATCCCGGAAGGAAAGCTGCGCCATCTCACCCAATTCAGCAATGGCATCTTCCGGATGGAAATCCTTCTCATCCGATTTCCATGGAAAGCGTACAATAAGGTACCCACTGTCCTGGTCCACTGTCACTTCTCTGTCTGTGATATTCAATGCATCCAGACGCATTTCTATTACATCTCTCGCCGTATCCAGCTCCGCTTTTGTGGCGCTGCGGTCCAGATTCTTTGGCTCAAATACTGCCTCCACGCCGCCGCGGATATCAATACCATATCTCATCTCCTGCACACCTTTCACATCACTTCCGATGCCAAAGGCTGCAACACAAATAAAAGCTGCAATCGCAAATAAAATCACAGCGAACATTCTTTTACCCGGTTTCATAAAAGATCCTCTTTCCTCTATTTAATTTTCAAAACACCTCACTTATTCTGCTGTGACACAGTTTCTCTTTTTTCCGTCCTTATTCTGTATAAATTCCAGAATAAGCTGCAATAACGGCGTCTGGCAACGCATGCCAAGCCCCATTATCACAAAAATAAAGCATGGGATTAGCGCTATTTTGAATAAAATAGCGAATATAAGATAACAATAATTTCGAATAGATTCTTCCTTCACCTGTCCATGGGCGAAAAATGCTGCACGCATAGAAGAAGGCATCAATGCCTCCTCTTCTTGAAAACCAGCGGATTGTAGGATATGGCTGCTCTGCAGTGTATCGGACTGCGTAACTATGGATGCATGTGTATCCAGCCACGCGGACTGCCTGTTTGCATCTTCAAAAGAAGAATAACAAAAAGAAAGACAGATAACTGCACAAAGTAAAAGATTCATGATAAAACGATATTTTCTCTCACACCTCATGGCCGTCATCCCCCTTTCCATTTCTTTCCGCTATTCTTCACTATATTCTATATGGCAGATAAAGTCAATCAGGGATTTCTTTTCACACCAGCAGGTTATGCCCTTTTTCGCAGATTTCATAGATTTCTTCTCTCTTCTGTTCAATTAATGGTTCCAATTCCTGAGATTTTTTCCATACGATTTTTTTGTATGCAAAGTACGGCAGCACCCATCCTGCAAATCCCGGAATCGCCAATACAATGCAAAGCAGTACAAACGGCGGCTCATGGGTAACTGCGAAGGTGGAGCAGGCCATAAAAGCGGTCCCTAATAATCCAATGATCAAGGCGATTGCCGTCGCTGCACTGGCCTTTGATGCTTCCATCATGCTTACCTGTTTCAAACAGTCTTCGAAATGCCGCTGCAGCCTGGTAAGTTCGGCTTTGTTCATGATTTTCCGGTCTCTTTTCAGGCGGATGGTAGCTTTGCCGATCTTGTCACTTTCCACCGGGTTTTGCTGCCGCTCATCCATTTCCCAGCCAAAGTTCTCATATCCATCTATATAGAAGGATATCTGGCTTTTCTCCAGAACCAGTTCTTTATACTCATATCCGATGTACCCCCGACTTGTCTCATTGATTTCGTTCATGCATGCCATCCTTCTTTCTTTTCAGCGTAACCATAAAGGTGGAGCCCACACCCTCTTCACTTTTCACTGTAATATCCCCATCACACAACTGCAGGATCCGAAGCACCAGGGCCATACCCAGCCCATTCCCCTCTGTTGCATGGCTCGTATCACCCTGGTAAAATTTGTCAAATATATGATTCATGGTAGTTTTATCCATTCCACACCCCGTATCCGTGACGTAAAACATTATATTTTCCTCGTCCGAGACTTCTTTTATAGTGATTTTCCCACCCAGATCGGTGAATTTCACAGCATTGCTGAGCAGATTATTCCATACAAGTTCCAGCAGGCTTGGATCTGCCTCCACGTAAACCCGGTCCTCCATATCAATATCCATCTCTATCTGTTTTGCTTCCCACTTTTCTTCAAACTGAACAAGGCAGCTGCCGAACTGTTCACATACATCGTAAATCTCCTGATCCGGCTGTATCTTCTGCTTTTCCAGACGATTCATCTTTAAAATATTCGTGATCAGATCCGACATCTTTCTGGCATAAGCGAGAATATCCTGAACAGATTCCTTCTGCTCATGGGACAAATCCCCTTTTACCAACAACAACTGCGCCTGATTGGCAATGACCGCCAGAGGCGTTTTCATTTCATGGGATACATTGGAAAAAAAATCGGTCTTCAACGTCTCTATGCTGCCCAGTTCCTCCACCATCTTATTGAAATCCATAATCATAACATCCAGATAATCCATATTTTCAGAGGTATGTAAGGCTGGCACGTACACAGAAAAATCCCCATGAGCCACTGCATCCGTCGCCTTTGCCAGCTCTTTCATGGGTATTTCGTAAGCCTTTCTGATTTGATATGTGGTAAAGGCAGTGAATCCACTGGCGATCAGAACCCAATAACAGATTACAATCGTCGTTTTTGCCACACCGCTGAGACTCATGCCCCAAACATTTTCATTGAAAAATGTTACAATCCCCGTATGAATTCCACCCACCAATAAGATGACAAAAAATGTTGCCAGAAAAATCACTGCCGGGAAATGTGAATTCCTTACACCTTTTCTTTTCATTGTGCTATCCTCCCTGCCTCATTCTTTATGGCTCTATTTTAGTACAGACTTATACCCTAACCCCCGCACGGTCTTGATTTCAAATCCATCACACTCCGAAAATTTGTCCCGGAGTTTTGTGACATACACATCAACTGCGCGAAGGCTGGTATCCGTATCCACACCCCAAAACTCGTCCATGAGCTGTGCTCTGGTGAATGTTTTATTAGGATAGGACAACAATTTATACAAAATATTAAATTCTCTCGTAGTAATGGATAATTCCTTTGCATGGACACTGGCCGTCATAGCATCCGCATCCATGACCAGATTGCCTACCGACAATTTTCTTTCCATCTGCACATTCGCCCTGCGAAGGAGCGCGCGCACGCGAAGAATCAGCTCCTCTAAATCCACCGGCTTAACCATATAATCATCCACGCCGAGATGAAATCCCTTCTGCTTGGACGGCAGATCATCTTTGGCTGACATGAACAAAATCGGAATGTTCTTATTCACCTTACGAACGGTCCGTGCAAATTCAAATCCATCCACCTTTGGCATCATGATATCCGAAATAATCAGTTCGAAAAGATTGTTGTACATGGCCTCATAGCCGGCCTCCGCGTCCAATACTCCCATGGTCTGGAACCCGCTGTTATTCAAAAAAGAGCACACGGTTTTATTTAATGCCGCATCATCATCTACCACTAATATATGAATCAAATTATCCATCCTTTCCCGGCATCTTGCATACCATGCCTGCAAATCCTGTTTCCATTTATGCTTATACCATACCACAGGATTGTTTCAAAATTGTTTATATGGGGCATATTTTTTATTTTTTTGCGCAAAAATACGGTCATGATCTTTTCTGTGAAGAGCATAACCGCATATTCCAGTTTCCGTCTAAAGAATCGATCCCAGTTCACACTTTATAGATGGTAAGCACGAATCAAATATGCTAAAATAATTGTTTGCACATGCAGGCAGCTATTTTTTAATTTTTTTTATTTTACCCGCACATTTTACATGGTTCATCCGTTATACATAGTGAAAGGAGGTTTCTTATGTCTGTAAATTTACAAACAGAATACGATAAGATTTATAAATATTGCTACTTTAAAGTGAGAAATAAAGACATTGCAGAGGATTTGACACAAGAAACCTTTCTGAAATACTTTAGTCAAAATTCTTATATAAACAAGGGCAAACCGTTGGCGTATCTTTATACCATTGCGAAAAATCATTGTATTGATTATTTCAGACAAAAGCAAACGGAAGCTCTGGATGATACTATGGTGTCATCTGATGAGATGGATGCTGTAATAACCAACATTGCAGTAAGACAAGCCGTAAATAATCTTGATCGTACACTGGCTGAAATCATACTGCTTCGGTTTGGCAGTGAACTGGGCATTTCTGAAATTGGGACAATACTCGGCATCTCTCGTTTTGCTGTTCACCGAAGTATAAATACAGCACTAAAACAACTAAAACAAGTATTAAAGGAGGAGGATTTTTATGAATAGGAACATAAAGCATGTTTTAAAATCAGCTTTTAATGCGCCACAGCCTACAAAAAAAGAAGCATTTTTAAATAGTTTGCCCTATCCCAAGGCTACAACATATGAATTTTTCCTGTCCCAATTAGGGTACATTCGCAAACGATTTTGGTGCTTGTCTCTTTTGTTGTTTGTTGGTATGACCATATTTTCCACCCAGTTAAAACATGGCAGCGAAATCATCTGTTTTATATCAACTATTTTACCACTTCTTACTTTGCTCACTATCACAGAAATCAGTAAAAGTATGTCATTTCATATGGGTGAGCTGGAAGACAGCTGTAGATTTAATCTCAGTAAAATCACTTTGATCAGACTATCGGTTATAGGAATTTTTCATTTTGTCATATTACTTTTGGTGCTGTTTATTTTTAGAGATAATTCGCAATATGGCTTGTTACGCTATGCCTTATATGCTGTTACACCTTTTCTTTTGTCCTCTTATCTTTCTTTTTGGATTACCAATCACTTTAAGGCAAAAGATACGACCTACATTTGCGGTGGGGTAACAATTTTTATATCATTATCGGTTTTTACGCTCCATTCAAATTACACAGAACTGTATAATCAAAATTATACGATACTATGGGCTGCTGCCTTTGTGGCAATCTCTATATTACTCATAAAAGAACTATATTTCCTAATGAATGAAAGGATAAGACAATGGAACTTTGCATAGATAGAATTTCAAAACAATATAAAAATAAAATTGCTGTGGATCGGTTATCCCTCAATTTAACAAGTGGGGTCTATGGCTTGCTCGGTGCCAACGGAGCAGGCAAAACCACCTTAATGCGTATGATATGTGGAATATCAAAGCCTACAAGCGGTGAGGTTAAATTCAACGGAATGGATGTATCCGAAGAACGCTATCGTGATGCCCTGGGATATTTACCGCAAGACTTCGGTTATTACCCGGAATTTTCAGCACAGGATTTTATGTATTACATGGCAAGTTTAAAAGGGCTTACAAAATCACAGGCCAAGTTAAAAACAAAGGAACTATTTGAGATTGTTTCCTTAACAGAGGTTGCTAAAAAGAAAATCAAAACATTTTCAGGGGGTATGAAACAACGATTAGGCATTGCGCAGGCATTGCTCAACAACCCACAAATATTGGTATTAGATGAGCCAACAGCCGGACTCGACCCAAAAGAACGTGTGCGTTTCAGAAACCTTATATCAGAACTTGGCAAAGATAGAATTGTGCTGCTCTCCACTCACATTGTATCTGATGTAGAAAATATCGCAAATACGATTCTTGTTATGAAGAACGGGCAGCTGATTCACAAGGGAGCTTTAGAAGAAATTATTATGATAATCAAGGATAAGGTCTTTGAATGTACTGTAGATGATAAAACTGCTGAACATTTAATAGCAGCATATCCTGTTATCAATATGCGTTCGGAGGGCGAAAACACCTTTTTACGCCTTGTTAGCGATGAAAAGCCACACCATACGGCTGTAAACGTTTCTGCTACTTTAGAAGATTTGTACTTATATTATTTCAGTGAGGTGATCGAGAATGAATAATTTGGGAAGTTTAGTAGGCTTTGAATTTAAGAAAATTTTGCATAATAAATCTGTGATCATTTCTATTGTTATAGCATTCATAATAACTGTTTTTTCATGCTTCACTATGATAATCGGAAGTAATCGCCAGAGCAATTATGGTTCAGATACTATGAGTAATTATGACGCTATGTTACTTGATAAAAGTTATGAAAAGGAATTTGATGGCAGACTGCTTGACGGAGAACTTATTATGGAAGCATCAAGAGCCTATCAGAAAATAGACGAAAATGCTGCTAAATATACCGAAAGCGAAGGCTATCAAAAATATGCCCGAAAATACAGCGGTATTTATGGACTGATCGACGCCGCCTTTGCTCAACCCGGAAAAGCCTTTAATGTAAATGATTTTCAGGCTATCTCAGAAGAAACCGCTAATAACTACTACGCTTTTCGAGAAAGTCAGTACAGAACCAATTTAGCAAACAATGGTTTATGGTCTTCTTCCGATATAGAAAAGGTTATGGAAATGGATGAGCACGTGCAAAAACCCTTTGTACTCTCCTATAAAGATGGATACCAAAGATTTTTTGTTTTGTCTATGACCACCATAGCGATCTTACTTTTAGTAATCAGTTTTTGTTTTTCTCCGATTTTCAGCAATGAGTACACAAAAAAAACAGACGCTTTAATTCTTTCATCAAAAAATGGAAAGGGTACATTTATACACGCTAAAATAGTTACATCTTTACTATTTTCTTTTAGCTTAACACTTTTATTTATCTTATCCGCATATTTCGTCTGTATGGGTATTTACGGATTTGATGGAACATTTGCTCAACTACAGCTTTTGATTCCTGCGATTACCTATGATTTTACAATGCTTGATGCAGCGGTATTAATTTTAGTAACCAGCATTTTTGCAGCCTTTTTGCATACGAGCATTTGCCTGTTTATTTCATCGTCATCAAAAAACATCATTATTCCTATGGCTGTATCAGTTGTTTTAATTGCAGCCGGAATGTTTAACGGCATTGATAATAATTTCTTTATAAAACTAAGATATTTCCTGCCGAGTGCTATGGGTAACTTTGCAGACATAACAACACAGCTTGTATTCAATGTTTTCGGAATACAAATCATGCTGTATCAAGCCGTTTGTATTGTTGCTGCTGTGGTTGGTGGTTTATTACTACTGCTCTCCTATCGCAACTTTAAAAACCATCAGGTTGGATAGTCCTGCTCTTTCTCCAACGCTTTCCGCATGACTTCCGCATCAGCCCATGCTCCGGTCCACATATTCGGGCTCTCGATATTTCAAATATTTTCCTGTAATGCTCTGTGGATCGGCCGCTACTTCATCCGGCGTGCCTGTGGCGACAATGAGCCCGCCGTCTTCTCCGCCACCCGGTCCCATGTCAATCATATAATCTGCATTGGAAATCACATCCAGGTCATGCTCAATCACGATGACCGTCGCACCACTGACCACCAGCCGGTCAAATACTGCCAGCAGCGTACGGACATCCAGCGGATGCAGGCCAATAGTCGGCTCATCAAATACAAAGACTGCATCATCCTGCTGCCTGCTCATTTCAGAGGCAAGTTTCAGGCGTTGCGCTTCACCCCCGGACAGACTGGGCGTTTCTTCCCCAAGAGTCAGATAACCAAGTCCCAGATCTCGCAGAACCTGCAGCCGCTGATGCACGTTCTTCAGATCCGCACATGCGGTCAGCCCATGCTTCACATCCATATCCATAAGCTCCGGCAGAGCATATTCCTGTCCAGTTTTGTTTTTCCGTTTTATCCGGGATGCCTCTTTTGCATATCTTGACCCGCCGCACTCGGGGCAGGGGATCTCCACATCTGGCAAAAACTGTACGTCAAGGCTTATGGTGCCGGTGCCGTCACAAGTAGGGCATCGCAGTTTGCCGGTATTATAGGAAAAGTCACCAGCCTTATACTTCATGGCTTTGGCACCCTCTGTTTTTGCGTAAATTTTCCGCAGTTCATCATGCACATTGGCATAAGTGGCTACCGTAGAACGTACATTGATACCGATGGGTGTTGCATCGATCAGTTTCACCTGCCGAATGTCTTCTGCTGTGACCGCTTTCACATGAGCCGGAAATGCTTTCCCGGCAATAGCAGCTTCTAATCCCGGGATCAGGCTTTCCAGTATCATTGTCGTCTTTCCAGAACCAGATACCCCGGTTACCACCGTCAGCCTCCCTTTTGGAATATCCACCTCCAGGGGCTTAACCGTGTGAATTTCTCCAGTAGATAAATGTATTCTCCCCAGACCAAACAGCACATCTTTGCCAGACTGCTCCCGCACATGGCGGGATGCCTTTCCCGAAAGGAACGGCCCGATCTGCGAAAATGGATTCTTTTCAATATCCGAAAGCGTTCCCTGGGCGATGACCTGACCGCCATCCGCGCCCGCCTCCGGTCCCATTTCCACGATCCAGTCCGCTTCTGACAGAATCTGTGTGTCATGATCAACCAATGCTACCGAGTTGCCATCCGCCACCAAATCGTGCATGACTCCATTCAATCCCACAATGTTGGAAGGGTGCAGCCCAATAGACGGCTCATCCAGTACATATAAAACACCTGTGGTTCGATTGCGCACAGCGCGGGCCAGCTGCATCCGCTGCCGTTCTCCGGTAGAGAGCGTAGCAGCAGCACGATCAAGAGTCAGATAGCCCAGTCCCAAATCCATCAAACGTTTTGCCACCGTCTGGAAGGATTCGCAGATGGCTTCTGCCATTGGACGCATTTCACCCGGCAGCGCATCCGGCACTCCCGCCACCCATACCACCAGTTCACTTAAGGTCATGGCGCAGGCTTCGTCCAGCGATATACCCCGCAGTTTTGGTAGCCTGGCCGTATGTGAAAGCCGGGTACCGCCACAATCCGGGCACACACCCTGCATGAGAAATTTCTCCACCCGCTTCATTCCCTTTTCATTTTTCACCTTGGACAAGGCATTCTCTACCGTATAATTCGCATTAAAATAGGTGAAATCCAATTCGCCCGCCTGGTTGCTGCCATTCTTCGGTTTATAAAAAATATGCTTCTTTTCTGCCGGGCCGTGATAAACGATCTCCCGTTCCTGTTCGGTCAATTCAGAAAAGGGTACATCCGTACGAACACCCATGGCACGGCATACATCCGTCATCAATGACCACATGAGCGTATTCCAAGGCGCAACAGCACCCTCATCAATGGTCAGTGATTCATCCGGCACCAGAGCAGCCTGATTGACGGTGCGGATCACACCGGTGCCTCCACAGGTCCGGCAGGCCCCCTGGCTGTTAAAAGCCAGTTCTTCCGCCGATGGAGCCAAAAAATGTTCTCCGCATTCCGGACAGATTAACTCCTGCCCCGCGGCAACCGCCAACGTCGGTTCCAGATAATGCCCATTTGGACAGCGGTGTTTTGCCAACCGGGAAAACATCAGACGTATGCTGTTCAATAATTCTGTCCCAGTACCAAATGTACTGCGGATGCCGGGAACTCCTGGTCGCTGATGCAGCGCCAGTGCCGCCGGAACATAAAGTACCTCGTCCACCTGTGCCTTCGCAGCCTGTGTCATACGGCGGCGGGTATACGTGGAAAGTGCATCCAGATAACGGCGCGAGCCCTCTGCATACAAAACCCCCAGCGCCAGGGATGATTTCCCTGATCCCGAAACACCTGCAATGCCAACTATCTGATTCAATGGAATATCCACATCTATATTTTTAAGGTTATGTACCCTCGCATTCCGTACCTGAATTTTATCAGGGATCATGCTTTTCTGTTTCTCCATATTTCCCTTCCCCATTCTTCAATATATTACTTTTTATTGTACTCTTACCAGCCTATGAAATGCAATGATTCATAAATGATTTGTAACTGTTCAGAACTCCATTAGTTAAAGATGATATCGGAATTCCCTAAAAGGGCTTCTCTGATTGCTGTAAAAGCATTTATTCCATGCTTATGAGCAGTCCCAATATAGCTCATGATTGTAA
>JAQUWF010000047.1 GCA_028692975.1 Lachnospiraceae bacterium | reverse complement strand
CATCTGTGCTGCTACTTCAGCTGCAAAATCTTCCTGTTTCTTCTCGATACCTTCTCCGGTCTCGAAACGAACGAAGCTCTTGATCTGGATCTTAGCGCCAGTTGCTTTTGCAACTTCTTCTACGTATTTGCCTACAGACTGTTTTCCGTCTTCTGCTTTTACGTAAACCTGATCTAACAGACAGATTTCTTTTAATTCTTTGTTAACGCGTCCCATAACCATACCACTGATGATCTTATCATTTGCATCTGGCTTCTCAAGCTTAGCTGCTGCTGTTAAGATTTCTTTCTCTTTTTCGATATAGTCAGCCGGAACTTCGTCTCTGCTGGTGTGGATTGGTTTCAGAGCTGCTGCCTGCATAGCAACGTTCTTAGCCATCTCTTTTACTTCGTCATTGATTACGTCTGTTGCAACGTCAACGAGAACGCCGATCTTACCACCCATATGTGTGTAAGAGGCAACAAAACCATTCTCCTCAGAAACCTGCTGGAATCTGCGGATGTTCATATTCTCACCGATAACAGCGATCTGTCCAGCCAGTGCTTCAGCAACACTCTTGCCTTCTTCAAATTTCCATGGCTCAGCCAGGAAAGCTTCGATATCAGCTGCTTTTGTATCCATAGCCTGCTCAGCAACCTGTGCTACGTAAGCCTGGAATTTCTCATTTTTAGCAACGAAGTCTGTCTCAGCATTTATTTCTACTACGACAGCTTTCTTCTCGTCTGCAGAAACCAAAGCTTTGCAAAGACCTTCTGCAGCGATTCTGTCTGCTTTCTTTGCTGCTTTCATAATACCGTTTTCTCTCAGGTATTCGATTGCTTTATCCATATCGCCGTCTGTCTTTGTAAGAGCTTTCTTACAATCCATCATACCAGCGCCGCTCAGTTCTCTTAATTCTTTCACCATTGCTGCTGTAATTGCCATCTTATGATTTCCTCCTGTATTTACGAAGATTCCCCGCTTCCGAGGAATCTTCAGTTTTTATATTCTAAATGATCTATTCTTCAGTAACTTCAGCGTCTGCTGCTGCAGATTCTGCTTCTACGTCACTTTCGATTGTACCCTGATTTGCTTCGATAACAGCATCAGCCATAGCAGAAACGATCAGTTTTACTGCACGGATAGCATCATCATTACCTGGAATAACGTAATCTAATTCTTCTGGGTCACAGTTGGTATCAGCGATACCGATCAGCGGAATACCCAGTGTATGAGCTTCCTGAACGCAGATTCTTTCTTTCTTAGGATCTACTACAAAGATTGCATCCGGGATTTTCTTCATATCTTCGATACCACCAAGGTTTTTCTGAAGCTTGGTCAGTTCTTTGTTTAATTCGATAACTTCTTTCTTAGGCAGAACATCAAATGTTCCGTCTTCAGCCATTCTCTTGATGTCTTTGAGTCTCTTGATACGACTCTGGATGGTCTTGAAGTTGGTAAGCATACCGCCTAACCATCTCTCGTTTATAAAGTACATGCCACAACGCTCAGCTTCTGCTTTGATTGCGTCCTGTGCCTGTTTCTTTGTTCCTACGAAAAGGATTGTACCGCCGTTAGCAGCGATATCACCGATAGCATTGTATGCATCGTCTACCATGCCTACAGATTTCTGAAGGTCGATGATGTAGATACCGTTTCTTTCGGTGTAGATGTATGGAGCCATTTTCGGGTTCCATCTTCTGGTCTGATGTCCAAAGTGAACACCTGCTTCGAGTAACTGTTTCATTGAAATAACGCCCATTTTTGTTTCTCCTTTTTGGTTTTTTCTTCCGTATACTTTAAATCTTATGAGACCCGCAGCTTTGCAGGCACCGAACGTAAGAATCCGTATACGTGATTTTTTTGCGACCCTTGAATTATAGCATACTGTGGAACATCTCGTCAAATACTTTATTCGATCTTTTCAAAGATAATAATTTCCCGTCCCTGCCCATAAAGCAATGGCTTGTCGTACCGATGCAGCGCACCTCCTTGGTCTCTTTGTCCCGTACCTCATAAGCAACTATCATTTTGATGCCATTATAAGCAGTCAGCCTTATACCGATTTCCACCGTATCGCCGAATCTGGTCATTGTCTTGTACTCCGCATTGGCTGTGAGCACCGGGCTTATGATACCGGCCTCCTCCATCTTGTCATACCCCATCCCATATGCATCCATGAGATAGGTCCTGGCCTCTTCAAACCAGCGTATATAGTTGGAATGATGTACCACCGCCATCTGGTCCGTCTCGTAATACTGTACTTTATGTTCATATGGTGCTAATTCTTTCATGCTGCATTTCCTCCTGCTTTTTATGCTTATTATCCGTAACTATTCAGTAGGTCTGCGCATTTACTGCGCTGACCGTGAGAAAATGATTCAGGAGTGCCGAAATTCCATCTGCAAAGCAGATTTGGAATGAATTTCGGCATGTAACTGGTCAGATACTGAACAGTTACTATTATCCCATGTAATGTTCCCGCAGCAATTTAATCTCTGCCCCATAACCGTCCAGTTCATTAGGCGTTTCCAGATAAATGGGAATCCCCTGCAGTCTGGGGTAATTGATAATTTTCACCATGGTCTCCAGACCAATGGACCCTTCTCCTATCTTTTCATGGCGGTCCTTATGACTGGCGAAAGGATTCTTGCTGTCATTCATATGGATGGCACGCAGGCGGTCCAGACCGATCACCCGGTCAAACTCTTCCAGCACGCCGTCCAGATCATTGACAATGTCATATCCACCATCATAGATATGGCAGGTGTCCAGACATACGCCCATATGCTCCTTTAATTCCACTCCGTCAATGATAGCAGCCAGTTCCTCAAAGTTCCTGCCCACTTCTGTGCCCTTGCCGGACATGGTCTCCAACAGGACTGTGGTGGACTGTTCTGGCTTCAATATATCGTTGAGCATGGATATGATATATGCTATTCCTGCCTCCGCCCCCTGTCCCACATGGGAACCCGGATGGAAATTATACAGATTACCCGGAACATATTCCATGCGTTTCAGGTCGTCTTCCATAGTCATCCAGGCGAATTCCCTGGTCTTTTCATCCTTGGAACACGCATTGAGCGTGTAGGGTGCATGGGCCAGAATCTTTGCAAATCTATGCTTTTCCATGTAATCCACCAGTGCTTTTGCATCCGCCGGATCGATTTCTTTCGCTTTACTGCCTCTGGGATTCCTTGTGAAAAACTGAAAGGTATCCCCGTTTATACCTGCTGCTTCTTCTCCCATATGCAGAAATCCTTTGGAAGAAGACAGGTGACATCCAATGTGTAACATTTATTCTCTCCTTAACGCCTCAATAGGGCTTAATTTTGCTGCTTTTCTGGCCGGATAGATTCCGAAGAAAATACCGATGCCGCAGGAAACCACCGTTGCCAGAATGATGCTGGAAGCCTGTAGCGCTATGGGGAATTTCAATGCATTGCAGATGACTACCGCCAGGGCAACGCCAAGAATAATACCAATAATACCGCCGATGCCGGCAATGATAGCTGACTCCGACAAAAACTGCCACATAATCGAGGAAGTCTTCGCCCCCAGGGATTTGCGGATACCGATCTCGCGGGTACGCTCGGTGACAGATACCAGCATGATATTCATGACACCGATGCCGCCTACCAGCAGGGATATGGCCGCTACCAGAGAAATAAACGCCGTCACATAGCCCAGCATATCATTGATCTGCGTCATATAATCATTAAAATTCTGTACCTGGAAATAATCTTCTTCTCCCGCATCATGGCGTGTGTTCAGAATATCCACCGCATTCTGGGCTACCTCTCCCGCATCCACACTGCCGTCGGACAACAGATACACATAGTAAAAGGAATCTATTGGAATGCCCCAGTCGGCCAGTGTCGTATACGGCATATCCATGCTGACTGCCGCATCCTCATAGGAAAAGCTGACTGCACTGCTCTCCTCCTTGTAGTCCCGCACGCCGATGATCTCCACATCCAACGTGATCCCATACAGGGTCACTTCCAGATTCATGCCGATCACATCATCTGTACCGAAGAGCCGGATGGCATCCGAATGGCTGATGATGCCTACCCGGTTGCTATTATCCACATCATTTGCCGTATAGTAATGTCCGGCTACCATATCCATATTGGCAACATCTTCCTGCGCCTCACTGCCTCCGCTTATGGATACGTTAAATTCTCCCTTCTGGGTCATGACCGTACCGGTATCTCCAAGATACGGTGTCACGCCCTTCAGACCGTCCAGCTGTTTCAACGGTTCCAGGTCGCTTTCCTCCACTGACACTTCGGCCGACTCACCTGCGCTGGATGTAAACAGCACGATCTGGCCTCCAGCCATGGAATCCAGGGAACTGTTCATCTGCTTCTTGAAAGCGGCACCCACAGACATGATCGTGATAACCGATGTAATACCAATGATAATACCCAGCATGGTCAGGAAGGAACGGCCCTTGTTGGCTTTAATATTTTCTATTGCCATTTTTATATATTCAACAATCTGGCTCATAACGTCTCTCCATTATCCTACCTGTTCCATCATAGAATTAATCTGCTCATTGTATGCATCTTTCGCATCCTTCTCTTCCTGCGTCATAGCCTGCACCGCCATACCCTCTGACAGTGTATCCGGCAGATTTGGAATCACTACATCGCTCTCTTTGAGACCGCTTGTGATCTCAATATTCGTGCTGTCAGAAATACCGGTCTCCACCAGGCGTTTTGCAACTGCACCGTTATCGATCACATACACAAAATCACCGTCTGTACTGGTATTGATAATCTCAGTTGGAGCCAGAAGCACATCCTGTACGCCACCAAGATCGATGACTACTTTTGCCTCCACACCCAGGAAAATATCTGCATCTGGATTGGTGATAGTAACCGTGGCATTGAGGACAGCCGCACCTTTTTCGTTGGTGGTGGCGATCTTTCCTATGGAAGTCACGCTGGCATCGTACTCTTTATCCCCGATGGTCACTTTGGCTGTCTGGCCTTCTTTTACTTTATCATAATCATTTTTTGCGATGGTAATGTCTACGGCCACGTCCTCCGTGCTGGATACGGTCACCAGTTCCATGCCCTGGGTAACCAGCGCACCGTTTATGGCACCGTCCGCCTTGGAAATAACGCCCGCAAAATCAGAGGCGATCCCCGCACGCCCTTTCAGCAGTAATTCCTCCACAGAAGATGACTCCAGTTCCTGCAGATTGGAATTTGCATCCATCTGAGCCAGCGCAGTATCGGACAACGCCGCATTCTCTCCGGCTGCTTTGTCACTCTGCGCCTCGGATAACTGTGTCTGCAGTTCTGAAATCGTATTCTGCGCAGAAGCAATTTCATTATTATAAGAAACAATGGTCTCATCCGTGGAGGGATCCGTATTGATATTGCTGATCTGATTGGTCAGATTAGTCACCACATCGCTTTGGGCATTGACCTGAGTCACTTTTTGCTGATACTGTGCTGCCAGCTGCGTATCCTCTGGATTCTGTTCTACCTGTACGGCCAGCAGTTCCAACTCATTCTGCAATTTCGTCATGGTATTCTGTTCGGTCTGCAGGGCAGCATTGTTCTGAGCCGCCACACTGCTTAATTCTCTGGTGCGGTCAGCAATAGCCGTATTCAGATCGGCTATGTAGCTCTGCCAGTCCTTGATGTTTGACTGCAGGGATGCGATAGCTGCCTTCGCATTGGCTGCTTTGCTGGTGGCTTCGTTGGCTTTGTTGATGGTATCCTGGTTGCCCAGACTGCTGGCCTGATTGGTCAGCTGCGCTTTCTCATTATCCTGCTCCAGGTTACTGGTATCAAAGGTAATCAGTTCCTGTCCTGCAGTTACCGTATCGCCCACCTTTAATGTGGCACTGTTTACAGGTGCATTCACCGGGGAAAAATAGGTTTTCGTCTTCGTGCTGTTGACCGTTCCACTGGTATCCAGATGGGTTTCGATATTCCCACGGGTCAGATTTGTGGTTGCCACATGGGTCACCGGCTTCGGTGCGATCATTGACACGATACCCACCACCACCGCAACCAGTAAAACAGCGCCTCCCATAAGCAGGAACAACAGTTTTTTATTCCCTTTTTTGGGTTTCTCCGGTATTTCTATTTCTTCCTCTGTATCGATACCCTCCAGACTCATGCCCAGCAGTTCTTCGTAATCTTCCTCTTTTTTCTTGTCTTTCATGATTCACCCTCCTCGCTGCCTTTTACCTCAGTATTTCTATAATCTTCCACGATCTTCCCATCCATAATACGCACCACCCGCTTGGCCTGCTTTGCGATATCGTTATCATGGGTAATCAGAATGATCGTTCTGCCTTCCTGATTCATTTTATCTAATATGGCAAGTATTTCCCTGCTGGATCCTGAGTCCAGATTGCCAGTAGGTTCATCGGCCAGTATCACAGGCGGTCTCGCCGCGATCGCCCGGGCTATGGCCACTCTCTGCTGCTGCCCGCCGGACATTTCCGATGGTTTATGGTGCATACGCTTGCCAAGCCCCACCAGTTTCAGGGAGATAGCCGCCAGTTTTTTTCTGGTCTTTTTGTCCACACCCCTGTAGATCAGGGGCAATGCCACATTATCCAATGCCGTCAGATTATTGATCAGATTAAAGCCCTGAAAGATAAAACCTATTTCCTGATTTCGTATATTTGATAATTCATTGTCCGTCATATGAGACGTATTCTTTCCGTTCAGATAGTATTCACCCTCTGTGGGCACATCCAGACATCCCAACATATTCATAAGTGTCGATTTACCGGATCCCGACTGTCCGATAATGGCAATAAATTCACCTTTATCGATGGTAAGATTTACCTGATCCAGCGCCCGCACTTCATTTTCCCCTGGATTGTATATCTTCGACATCTCCGTCACACGTATTAGCGGTTCCATAACGTCCTCTTTTCTCATATTATCTTTGTTCTCGATTCAGGACTGCAGACCTCCTGAATAGTTAAAATAGACCAACCCTAGAATACCACATTTTCTACGGTTGGTCTATCAAACATTTATGAATGATTTCTTAATATTTTACTGAATGAGCAGATTGGTATAGCCCATAAGGCTCTGGTCTACTTCCTGTGCCACCTCACGTCCATCGCGCATGGCCTTCACCACCAGAGACTGCCCGGAATGCATATCTCCTGCCACGAATATTTTGTCCACCGAAGTCGCATGTTTTCCCGGTTCAGTAGCCACATTGGTCCGCTGGTTCAGTTCCACCTTAAAAGCATCCGTCACATATTTCTGTGATCCCAGGAAACCAGCGGCGATCAGTACTATATCCGCATCCACCACATATTCACTGCCCTCCACAGGTGCCATCACGAATCGTCCGGTCTTCTCGTCCTTCTTACTCTCCAGCTTCACCAGTTTCACCTGGCACAGTTCCCCATTTTTATTCTTTATGAATTCTGAAACCGTAGTCTCATAAATACGTGGGTCCTGGCCAAACATCTGGATGGCTTCCTCCTGGCCGTAATCCGTCTTGCAGATACGCGGCCACTCCGGCCATGGATTGTTGGCAGCCCTGGTGTCCGGCGCTTTTGGCATCATCTCGATCTGGATCACATTTTTTGCACCCAGACGAATAGAGGTTCCCACACAGTCATTTCCCGTGTCGCCACCGCCGATGACGATGACGTTTTTCCCCTTGGCAGGAATAAATTTCTTATCCTTAAAGTTGGAGTCCAGCAGACTCTTCGTGGCTGCTGTCAGGAAGTCCACTGCGAAATAAATGCCTTTGGCATCTCTTCCCTTTGCGGAAATATCACGTGGGTTGGACGCACCGCAGGCCAGAACCACCCGGTCAAATTCTTTCAAAAGTTCCGCTGGTTTCTTGTCTTTTCCGATATCTACATTGGTCACGAAGGTAATACCTTCCTCCTCCATGACTGCGATCTTGCGGTCGATGATATGCTTCTCCAGTTTCATATTTGGAATACCGTAGCGAAGCAGTCCACCCACGCGATCATGGCGTTCAAATACCGTTACCAGATGCCCGCGCTGATTGAGCAGATCTGCCGCCGCCAGTCCGGAAGGACCGCTGCCGATGACTGCTACTTTTTTGCCGGTGCGCACTCTGGGCGGATTTGCCCTGGCATACCCCATCTCGTATGCCTTCTCGATGATGGCATACTCGTTCTCCTTTGTGGAGACCGGCTGTGAGTCCAGATTGCAGGTACATGCCGCCTCACAGAGTGCCGGACACACACGGGATGTGAACTCCGGGAAATTGTTCGTCTTGTGTAATCTGCGGTATGCCTGCTCCCAGTTGCCCAGATAGACCAGATCGTTCCATTCGGGAACCAGGTTATGCAGCGGACATCCGCTGGTCATTCCATTTAACGTCATACCTGACTGACAGAAGGGTACGCCACATGCCATACATCTGGCACCCTGCTTGCGCTGTTCCTCCTCGGACAGGTGCATATGGAATTCATTAAAATGTTTGATTCTTGTTTTTGGCTCTTCTGCCATACTTACCTGTCTGTCATAAAGTAAGAATCCTGATGGCTGTCCCATAATTCATCCCTCCTATCCTCTCGTAGTCGCATAAAATGCTTCGATTTGTGCCTGTCTGCTGCTTAGTCCTTTTTCTTCCATCTGTACCACCTTCATAAGCATCTTGTTGTACTCGATGGGAATGATCTTTTTGAATTTCGGCAGGTAATCCTTAAAGTTATCCAGAATTTCCTTACCCTTTTGGGAATTTGTGTAAGTCACATGATCCTGTATCATTTCTTTTAATTCCCCCACATCGTATTTGGACGTGATCTTGGAAATGGTCACCATCTCCTTATTCACTCTTGTATATAAGTCGCTGTTTTCATCCAGCACATATGCCACACCGCCGCTCATGCCTGCTGCAAAGTTTTTGCCGATCTTTCCTAAGACAACGGCACGTCCGCCGGTCATGTATTCACAGCCGTGATCTCCCACGCCTTCCACTACAGCGATGGCACCGGAGTTTCTTACACAGAAACGCTCACCTGCCACACCGTTTATATATGCCTTGCCGCTGGTCGCACCGTAGAGGGCAACGTTTCCGATGATAATATTCTCATCCTGCTTGAACTTGATGCCCTGTGGCGGATATACTACCAGCTTGCCGCCGGATAAGCCTTTGCCGAAATAGTCGTTGCTGTCGCCCACCAGTTCCAGGGTCAATCCCTTTGGAATAAAGGCTCCGAAGCTCTGGCCGCCTGCACCTTTACATTGTACCGTATACGTATCCTCCGGCAGATCCTCCCCGAATCTTCTGGTGATCTCTGCGCCCAAAATGGTTCCCAGCGTACGGTTTACGTTGGTCACATCAATATCCACGCTCTTCTTCTGTCCGGTTTCCAGAGCCTTTGCGAACTGCTTCAGCAGGATTTTTTCGTCCACGGTCTCTTCCAGTTTGAAGTCATAAACCTGTTTCGGATCGAAGGTAACCTTTGTACCCTTCTTCGCATATGGATTATCCAGAATATTTTTCAGATCCAATTTGGCAGCCTTTAGCCCTTCAAACTGTGCTGCGTCTTTTTGTGCCAGCAGATCAGAACGTCCAACCAGTTCATCCACAGTAGCAATACCAAGTTTTGCCATGTATTCCCGCAGTTCTTCTGCCATAAAGCGCATGAAATTGATCACGTATTGCGGCTTGCCGCGGAATCTTTTACGCAGTTCCGGATTCTGGGTAGCGATGCCCACCGGGCATGTATCCAGATTGCACACACGCATCATGACACAGCCCATGGTTACCAGTGGTGCCGTGGCAAAACCAAATTCCTCTGCCCCAAGCATGGCTGCAATGGCCACGTCACGGCCGCTCATTAATTTGCCGTCGGTTTCTATAACCACCTTATTGCGCAGTCCGTTTTTGATCAGGGTCTGGTGTGTCTCAGCCAACCCCAGTTCCCACGGAAGTCCTGCATTGTGAATAGAACTTCTCGGAGCCGCACCGGTTCCTCCGTCATAACCGGAGATTAAGATAACCTGTGCGCCTGCCTTTGCAACACCGGCTGCAACGGTACCTACCCCTGCCTCAGAAACCAGTTTTACAGAAATTCTTGCATTTACATTGGCATTCTTACAGTCGTAGATCAACTGCGCCAGATCTTCGATGGAATAAATATCGTGGTGAGGTGGCGGAGAGATCAGCCCTACGCCAGGTGTAGAATGTCTCGTCTTTGCGATCCACGGATACACCTTGCCGCCCGGCAGATGACCGCCTTCACCTGGTTTTGCACCCTGCGCCATCTTGATCTGTATTTCTTTGGCACTGACCAGATATCTGGAGGTAACGCCGAAACGCCCGGATGCCACCTGTTTGATGGCGGAGCAGCGGTTCTTGCCGTCCGGCCCTATGGTTAGTCGTTCCAGATCCTCTCCGCCTTCCCCGCTGTTTGATTTGCCGTGGAGCATGTTCATGGCGATGGCCATGGTCTCATGTGCCTCCTGGGAAATAGATCCGTAGGACATAGCACCCGTCTTGAATCGCTTTACAATAGAATCCACGCTTTCCACTTTATCCAGCGGAATACCGTTCTTCGGAAATTTGAAGTCCATTAATTTACGCAGTGTTCCCAGATTGTCCTCTTTATTGACTGCTGCCGTATACTGCTTGAATAAATCGTAGCTGCCGGTCTGGGCAGACTGCTGCAGCAGGTGGATGGTCTCCGGATTGTACAAATGCTTCTGGGCACCGGAGCGCATCTTGTGGTTGCCCACACTGTTTAAGGTCAGGTCGACTTCCAGTCCCAATGGATCGAAGGCTTTGGTGTGGAGTTCATCCGTCTCCCGCTCGATATCTTCCAGTGTAATACCGCCCACACGGCTGACCGTGTTGGTAAAGTACTGGTCGATGACACTGGCATCAATACCGATGGCCTCGAAGATCTGTGCACCCTGATAAGACTGCAGGGTAGAAATACCCATCTTGGAAGCAATCTTTACGATGCCGTGAAGCACTGCATTGTTGTAGTCAGACACCGCCGCATAATAATCCTTTTCCAGCATACCCCTGTCGATGAGTTCATGGATGGTATCCTGTGCCAGATATGGATTGACTGCACAGGCTCCGTAGCCTAACAGGGTAGCGAAATGATGTACCTCGCGGGGCTCGCCGGACTCCAGGATCAAGGCAAGGGATGTTCTCTTCTTTGTCTTTACCAGATGCTGATGCACCGCAGATACCGCCAGCAGGGAAGGTATCGCCACATGATTCTCATTAACACCCTTATCGCTCAATATCAATATGTTGGCACCGTCACGGTATACCTTATCCACCGCTACAAACAAATGATCCAGTGCTTTTTTCAGTCTTGTGTTCTTATAGTAAAGGATCGGAACCTCCGCTACCTTAAATCCCTCCGCATGCATATTCTTGATTTTCAGCATATCTGTGTTGGTAAGTATCGGATTGCGTATTTTTAATATATGACAGTTTTCTGCCTTTTCTTCCAGCAGGTTTCCTTCTTTTCCCACATAGATGCTGGTCGATGTGACAATCTCCTCACGGATAGCATCAATAGGCGGATTGGTTACCTGGGCAAATAATTGTTTGAAATAATTAAACAGTGGGCGCGGGCCTTCCTCCAGAACTGGAAGTGGTGTATCGATACCCATGGCACCGATGCCCTCACTGCTGGTCTTTGCCATGCTCAGGATAGAGGTACGGTATTCCTCGTAGGAATAGCCAAAACATTTCTGCAGTCTTGCCCGCTCTTCGTCGCTGTAAGTATCCACCTTGATATTGGGTATCTTTAACTCGCCAAGGGAAAGCAGGTTGCTGTCCAGCCATTCCCCGTAAGGCTGCTGTGCCGCATAGTATTCTTTTATTTCATCATCAGAGATGACTTTGCCCTTGACTGTATCAATGAGCAGCATCTTGCCCGGATGCAGTCTTTCTTTTTCCACGATCTTCGTCGGGTCAATATCCAGAACGCCTACCTCAGAAGAAAGAATGACATAGCCATCGTCCGTAATATAATAACGGGAAGGACGCAGGCCATTGCGGTCTAATACTGCTCCCATCACATCTCCGTCACTAAACAGAATTGATGCCGGGCCGTCCCACGGCTCCATCATGGTTGCATAATACTGATAAAAGTCTTTCTTATGCTGGGACATGGTCTTGTTGTTGGCCCATGGCTCCGGGATGGCGATCATGACTGCCAGGGGCAATTCCATACCGTTCATAACCAGGAATTCCAGGGTATTGTCCAGCATGGCAGAGTCCGAACCGGAGTTATTGATAACAGGAAGTACCGTATACAGGTCATCCCCCAGTGCGCCATGGTCCATATTTTCTTCTCTTGCCAGCATCTTATCTGCGTTGCCTCGGATGGTGTTGATCTCACCGTTGTGCACGATGAAGCGATTGGGATGTGCGCGCTCCCAGCTTGGGTTGGTGTTGGTGCTGAAACGGGAATGTACCATAGCGATGGCAGATTCGTAATCCTCACTCTGCAGATCCATAAAGAAGGTCCGCAGTTGTCCTACCAGAAACATACCTTTGTAAGCGATGGTACGGCTGGATAAAGAAACCACATAGGTATTGTCATTGCTCTGTTCGAAGATACGCCTCACAACATACAGCTGGCGGTCGAATTCCAGACCTTTCTGCAGATTCTTCGGGCGCTTGATAAAGCCCTGTTCAATATACGGCATACATTCCACTGCCCTTTTCCCCAATACAGTGGGAACAGTTGGAACAATTCTCCAGCCAAGGAATTCCAGACCCTGTTTTTTTACAATGATCTCGAACATTTTCTTTGCCTGATTGCGTTTCAGTTCATCCTGTGAAAGGAAAAACATACCGATACCATAATCTCTTTCTTCTCCCAGTTCCATCCCCATCTCGTTTCCGATCCTGGAAAAGAATTTATGGGAAATCTGCAACAGGATACCTACACCGTCTCCGGTCTCTCCTGTAGCGTCTTTGCCTGCGCGATGCTCCAGATTCTCCACTATCTTTAGTGCATTGGCTACGGTATCATGGGTCTTTACACCTTTGATATTTACGACCGCGCCAATACCACAGTTGTCGTGTTCAAAACTGGAACGGTATAATCCCGATTCACTTTGCAGCATTTCTCTTGTTTGCATTCGCTCTCCACCTTTCTCAAAAAAGGCGCCAGATATCCGCGCTGTTTCCAGCACTTCTATCTGACGCCTTTGTCAAATTCAACTTATTGATTTTCTGTCTCTTACTATACTCCAATTTTTATTTCATGTAAACAATTATTTTTTATGAATTATCAGATTATTTGTATATTTCTTTTGTATGGCTGTATTATCTGATATTTCGCTTCTATTTCATACAATTCCATGGGGATGCAAAACAAAAAAGCACCGGATATTCACGCTTTTCAGCGTTTCCTACCCGATGCCGGTCATAAAATTCCATTCTTTATCCTTGGTAAATATTTTTCTGGAAATTGTATCCACTATGGATTTTACATTTCTTCTTCCTGATTTGTCGGAATTGTTTCTACATTTTCTTCATTAACCAAAACTACTTTTTTCGGTTTCATAAGCATCGCGCCAAGTACTGCACAGATCAGGGCTTCCACCAGCATCAGCACAACTATGCCGATCACCGTACTCTCTATGCTGCCCATAAATGCAAAATTGCTGCATAGCACAGACCAGATATTGGCAGCCATATGGGCGATAATCGGTATCCAGAGATTTTTGTTGCGTTCATACATCAATGCCAGCGCTGCACCGATCAGTGTAGCATAAATAAACTGCAGCATATTCCCATGGTATATGCCAAATATGACGCTGGAAAGAATGACTGCCCAGGTCACATTGATATAATCCCGTATTCGACGGTATATCAGCCCGCGCATGACAAGTTCCTCCGCAATAGGTCCCAACACACCGATGCAGATCAACTGCATATATATATTGTTATTATCAAATAACGCACTCTCTACCACGCTATAACTTGGGAATATTTGTTCCAGATTGCTCAGCGCAATCAACTGGTTGAGCAGATAGCTGAAAGCCACCGCAAAAACAACCGTTGCCACAACCGTCCCCGCCCGGAGTTTTTCTGTCTTCCACACATATTTTCGTATGCCGGAATCCGCTCTGCGTATCTTATCCTTTCGGAAGAACATATAAAGGATCGGTATGGAGATTGCCGCCGTGATACCGGTCAACAGCACCGTAGCATTCATAACATTCTGGGTAATGATGTTGATATCCGTGTTCTTTTTCACCAGCGTCTCATACAAAGTCAGCGCCACCGCGCCCAGGGAAGAAACGATCAGTGAAATCAAAAAATGAATACCCAGAGGATAAATAACTCTCCAGATCCGCAGAGGAATACTCTCCTTTTGGGGTGTTCTTTTCTGGGAGAGTATGCACTCTGCCACATCCGACACCGTCTCAGCGATATAGACCGGATGTTCCTCTTCCAGTTCCTCCCGGCTGCCATAGCCGTATTCCACTCCGATGCAGGCGATGCCGCATTCTCTGGCTCCGACCACATCCTCTCTCCGGTCTCCTACCAGAACGATCTGATCCCGCTTTTTATCCATGCCCAGCATCTGGATGGTCTCCTCCACCACTTCCTTTTTCAGGACACGCTGTCCATCCATCTCGCTGCCCACGATATATTTGAAATAATGGTCCATGCTGAAATACTCCAGTACCTTCTTGCAAAAAGCCGTGGGCTTTGAGGAGGTGACGCACATGGTAATGTTATTCTTCTTAAACATATCCAATAATTTGATGATCCAGGGATACACACGGTTCTCATAAATGCCTGTCGCCGCATAATATTCCCGGTAATACTCCACCGCTTCATCCGCCTGTTCACTGGTCAGATGCGCAAAGTCCATAAACTGCTGATGCAACGGCGGTCCTACGAAACATTCCAGCCGGGAAAGCTCTGGTTCCCCCAGTCCCATGGCTTTCAAAGCATACTGTACTGACTTTGTAATCCCCTCTCCGGAATCCGTCAGGGTTCCGTCCAAATCGAATAATACTGTTTTCCACATAATTTCCCCTTCTACTTCCTTATGTATATTGAAACGTAACTGTTCCGCACCTGATCTGTTACATTTATCCTGCAAAATAGGTATCTACACCGTTTGCGATACCCTGTACCATCTTCTTCTGATAATCCGCAGAGGCCATGGTCAAATCTTCATCGGCATTGGTCATGAACCCCATCTCCACGATAGTAACCGGAATCGTACTCCAGTTGATACCGCTCATGTTGTTATAATTCTGTACGCCCAGATTCTTGGCCCCGGTCTCCGCACAGAAACTGTCGATCATGATCTGGGACAGACGCTGGCTGTTTTGGATCAGATCCGTACTCAGAAAACTATTATCCGAACCGGGTGCCATGGTAAGTGCTCCCGCCACAGAATGGTCATCGGAACCATTGGCATGGACACGCACCAGGATTTCTGATCCTGCATCCGCAGCTGCCTGAGCACGTTCTGCATTGCTGATATTCACATCGTGTGTCTCCCTGATCATGTATACTTCATAACCTCTTGCAGTCAATTCATCCCGCAGCTGCAAAGACACCTGAAGATTCAATTCGTATTCATCCAGCCCAGACGCATCACCATGGGTACCAGATGCTACTTTTGCTTTGCTTTCGCTGGCTCCCGGCCCGATGGGCTCCTTCTCACTGTTGCCGTGTGCCTGATGACCCGCGTCAATGGCCACTTTGTGTCCGTTGCTTCCCGCAACAAGGGGCTGGGTCTCCTCCCCGCTGCCTGTCACTCCGCTGGCCAATGCATATTCATTCACATTTCCAGTAGTAGCATGTCCTACTATTTTCAGTGTCTCCGCATTTTCCCGCTTCCCTTCCAGCGCCTCCGCCTGAGCCTTATCGATAGCCGCCTGCTGGGCTGCCTGGACTGCTTCGGCTGCGGCTTTGGCCTCCGCCTCTTCCTTGGCTTTCTGTTCGGCCTGCTGGGCTGCCAGTGCCTCCTGCTCTTCTTTTTCTTTTGCTTCAGCCGCTTTTTGTTCCTCCGCAGCTGCCTTTTCCTGTCTGGTCGATACTACATGCATGCCCAAAGCGATTCCGCCCACCGCCAGAATAATTACTGCGCAAATGGTTCCGATGACAATCAGCATGGTTTTCTTTTT
The DNA here is from genome assembly GCA_028692975.1 of Lachnospiraceae bacterium. Classification (GTDB taxonomy): domain Bacteria; phylum Bacillota; class Clostridia; order Lachnospirales; family Lachnospiraceae; genus JALENY01. The sequence continues at coordinate 7,739 of JAQUWF010000047.1, read as the reverse complement.
CGATGGTCCCTGCACAATTTCTTCCCCCGTTTTCCTGTCTGTATCATTGCTTTTTATTATAGCACAGTTATTCTGGGGAAACAATTCCTCTTCATAGAATTCCCATGGTTTCATGGTCATAAAATTGCCATAACTATCGTGCACTTCCATGGTGACCCGATTTTTTCCTGCCTGCACCTGTGCCGGGTCGATTTCTACCCGCCCCTGGTTTACAGTATAATCTACCGGCTTTCCATTGAGCATCACCGTATCTACCACGATCTCCGCCCCACTTTGCAGCAGCACCGACGGACCGGCCTCCACGTCTGTCTCCGCAGGTATAAATCTAGTCAGCGCGTTGGTCAGCACATAGGCCCATTCTGTTTTCACCGGTTTTTCTTCCGCCACAGGATTGGTCTGTTTATCCGGGATCGCCGTGGCAGACGGGGACGGAATGATCTCCGGTGAAATCACAGGCTTTTCGGTCGGTATCACCTCCGGCGACACAGTAGGAATCCTCGTAGGCGTCTCGGTGGGCCATTCCGATATGATCGGTGTAACGGTATCGGTCGGCCAGACAGGCGTCGTCACTTCCGGTGTTGGCTCTGCTGTGACCGTAGGCGTCACAGTCTCCGCCGGTATTGTCTCATGGGGCCGCAGCGGTTCTATGATTGCCGGAATATAGCACATACTCCACAGCACCAGTCCCAACAATATGTTCATTCGTTTCACTGTTCCATCTCCTCCAGTCTGGCTTTTATGGCCCACACATTTGCATTATTTGCGGCCTCGGGCAGTACGGCCAGCTGCTCGTAGAGCGTTCTGGCTTTCACTGCATTTTCACACTCCGTCAGTTCCATCCATGCATAGGCGCAGTACACTTCCAGGCTAGTCTGCTTTTTTAAAGCCGCCTCATAGCAGTCTCTGGCCTGATCCGGCTGTCCAAGCAGGCGGTACAAGGATGCCGCTGACATATAATACCGATTTCTCCGCCGCTCCTGCCCAGGCGTGGCAAGCAGTCGGTTGTAGCACTCCAGACTCTTCCCATAAAAAACCGCCTGCTCCTTACCAGTCTTCTTTCCCTGGAGACGGTAGATTTCGGCCAGGCTCTGGAGATTCTGTACCTGCATGGTATCTACCTGGGGCGTCTGCTCCAGATTCTCCAGCAAGTGTTCATTTTCCAACAGCAGCGCCTGTGCCGTCTCCAGCGGATTCTCCTCATTTTTCTGCAGTTCCTTCTCATAAGTAAGATAGATGCCTGCAATATTCTGTCTCCATTGCACACCCTTCTCACTCTTATCCTTCGTCTCCTGCTCCGTGATGCGAAGCAGCATCTGTCCTACCTTCTCCCATGCAATGCGGTCACTGGGCAGCGATAACAGTTTCGCCAGATTCTCATAATTCTCCATGAGTTCAGATCGATAGGTATGAATTTGTTCAAAGTACTCCACCGCCTTTTCATAATCCGGCTGGAAATTGCCATACTCCACATCTCCGCAAAGATAGTACATAGCGATTTGCTCAAAGATCCGGTCCGCAGATGGCAGTTGTTCCCGATACTCCTTTTCGTATGCCACCACCAGATCGATACCTTTTTGCAGCGTTCCTCTTGACTCGCAGGTGCGCAGCAGTCCAAGGTACCCTTCCTCCTTTTCCGGATACAGCAGTATAGCATCTTCATACTGCTCCTTCTGCATGGCCTGTAGGTAGCGCTGCTGCCATACCTGCTCTACCACAAACTGCGCAGTAAAAACCACAGCCAGTCCGGCCATGGCCATATACAGTATCTGACGCAGGCGTTTCTGGCTTTTCACCTCCTTCAGCAGCCGCTCCAGATCCCTTTTTAAAAATTTGCAGTTCACATACCTTTTGTCTGGATCTTCCGCTGTAGCCTTTCCTATGATGCGGTTCCAATGGCGATTGCGCTCTCCCGGCATCATGGCCCGCATAGTCGCACCCATACCAAAAATATCACTGGCGATACCGTACTCCCCGCGATACTGTTCCGGTGCCGCATACCCTTTCGTGCCCAGTGTATCCTTTTCCTGCACCGTACGCACTCTGGCCGCACCGAAATCCACCAGTTTCACCTCCTGCTTTCCTGTGATGATCACATTACCCGGTTTCATGTCCCGATACAGGACCGGCGGTTTCTGGCTGTGCAGATACTGCAGCACATCACACAAGGTAATGGCCCATTCCACCCTTGTCCGCAATGGAATACTTTTTCTTTTTTCCACAGTCTCTTTTAGCGTCATCCCTTTTATATAGTCCATGACAACGTAGATGCATTCACCATCATCGATTTGTTCTACGATACGCGGAATGGCCGGATGATCCAGTTCCTTTAATATATGGATTTCCCTGATCTGCTTTTCATCCTGTTTCGGGATGCATTTCATTGCCCACTTTTTTCGTATACTCTCATCCTCCACCAGATAGACGGACCCACTTCCCCCTTGGCCGATTTTCCTTACTACACGGTATCTTCCAATTTTTCCAAGCAAAATAAAACACCACACCTTCCTTTATGAAATTAAATAAGTATTGAGATAGTTGGCAGAACTGCCAGATTTGTTTCAGATGAATGTATTGTATCTTATAAGCAGAAGAAACGCAAGGATTAAATTCACTTTTTCCATAAAACCTAATAATAAAAAACCTGCTCTGTCAGAAAGGATAAATGAAAAATATGTCCTTTCCGGCAAAACAAGAATTTTTGTTTTCATACTCTGGCTGCTGCCCGTACCCATTCTTCACATTAAATCGCTGTGCTTTTGTATTTTTTCTGGTTTCCAGCTGTAATTTTGTAGGCATCAAAGATTTTCTTTCCATATTCCTCAGCCAGCTGCAGTCCCTTTTTCACATAATCCTGTCCATACTGCTTCCTGATTTTGACAGCATAACGCTCCTTGGGGCAGATAATCTTTTTCTCCTGGTACCGCACGGTCGGAAGATATCTGCCATTGCCATACTTGCCTGCAAATTTTTCCATGTCCTGCAGTATCTGCAGTGCCGCGCTGCGGATAGGCAGGCGTTCTCCAGAAACTGTCTGTATCCGAATTCTTTCATCCTCGTACATGGCAGCGCTCTTTTCATTTTCCACTACATCCTTCTGACGGATTTCATCCATATGCGTCTCTGGCAGCGACATGAGATACAGTAAAAATAAATGCAGAAAATCCAAATCTTCTTTCTTTATCCCCACCACAGACAGTGGATTCACATCCAGCATGCGCAGTTCTATATGATTTACGCCCTTTTTGCATAGATTTTCCAGGGTATTTTCACCAGCAGGCTTCAGCCGGATAGGGTAATACAATTCCGCTGGGGATTTCAGCCTGCCCTGGTCTACGTATTTTTGAATGCTTTGTGTATAAGCATCCAGACTGGCGTAATCTAAGACCGGGACAAATTTATTCCAGTAACCATGACTGCCGCATCGGGGCGAGGCATCTTGGCTCCATATATCCCGCCCTCTCTCTTTCGCCTTGACAAAAGAGCCATCCAGAACAGGGCTTGCCGCCGTCAAATATACCATAAGCCAGCTGTACTCTGCAGATTTCGCAGCCAGTTCCAGATAGAACTGGTTCTTAAAACATGCATAGTCCTTTGCTCCGCTCTGTCGGTACACGGCCTTAAGAAAGGTCCCTGAAAAGGAAAAATTAAAATGAATCCCTGAATACAGCATTTTCCTCTTCCCGTATTTTTCCGCAAGATATTCCCGGTACTGCTCCTTGCCCTTCTTTTCACCGTTAAACTGCGCCACACTTATCTTTTCTTCCTCCACATAGGGCGGATTGGAAAATGGCCACAACACTTCCTGCTTTTCCTCCAGCATCTCCACAGCCTGTTTTTGCAATCCCAGCAAATCGAGCCAGACCGCTTCCACGCTGTCACAAACACGCGTGATCAATTCTGTCTGGCTCTCACAAAAATCCCTTTCCATATGAGGATTATCCCCAAAAGGATGGCTGCTATCGGCAATCATTCCCTGCCGGTTCACACGAAGACTTTCCTTTTCCAGACCGAATCCGCCTTCGTGCATATGCTTCTTTATTTCATTTTCATTATAATTTATATTCATATTTTTAACCTGCTATATAAAATATTCAATGGTCTTATCGGCTGTCAGCTTCGTTTTATTATTAAACAGAATGACCGCCTCCCTGTCTTCAAAAACGCCAAACGCATACAGTTCATTTTCTTCTGTGTTAAAATAATGCACCGGCACAATACGGTTATACTGCCGTTCTACACCGATCAATGTTACAATATCTTCCTGCGGAAATGGCCGATTCAGATAGTATGGATCAAACATCCGGACATTGTTGTCTTCATATCCATTCAGGAGCACATAATGCCCCTCGCCCAGAAGCAAACGCACCACTGCGACACCTCCTCTGCGCAAGGCGTCGATGATATAGCTTTCCTTTCCCAGAAACACTTCTTTTCCCCGCAGATACCTGCTGGAAATAGCCAGGCGGCCCGTTTTGCCGAACCCATTGAGCCAGTTATCCAGAAACATCATAGCCGCACCTGAGGTTCCGCATTTGCCCGACACCCCCTCTGCATTATAGGAATCCAGCGAATACAGCATAATATTGCGCAGGATCTCCGGCGGTATCTCCTCCCGCTCAAACAGATAACTGATGGCATTCAGCATAGAAGTGGGGCCGCAGTCGTATTCGGTTCGCTGGTACTGCAATGGACTCTTCATAATCACGTACACTCCTTATAAGCCTGCAAACGTCTGATATAAATATTTCATATTCTCTGCATTGTATATATATTCTGACCAGTGCTGCTTTCCTTCAAAGAGGATTTGCCCGTCCACATAGGCCATAAGCCGCATAAACGGTACCGGCCGCCACTCCTTTTGATCCAGAGGAACCGTCGCAAACCATATGCGGCCCTGCTCCTGCAAATAATAGAGGCTATCTCGGTAATTGGTATGTGCATACATGACTTCGCCATCCGTGAAGATCAGATTCAGTTTGTTGCCTTTCGCCATGGGAACCAGAACAGATTCCAGCAAGCGGAATCGCTCGTTCCGGTTCAATGGCCGTCGGAGTAAGGCTTCTCTGTCATTAATCTGATCCACGAGATACAACAGTATCCGTTCGCTGTCTGTATCTCCGGTTTGCAGATAGACATATCTGTTCAGTGGCGCATAGTCAAATATAGTGCCGTTATGGATCAGCGTCCAGGTCCTTCCCGTACAGTCCCGCATCACATATGGGTGACAATTCCTATCTTCCACATGCCCGATGGTAGCATATCGAATATGGGCGAGTGCTGTGTGGGTAGTGACCGGCCTGGCCAGAATATCTGCCAGTTTTTGGCTCTCGGAAGCCTGTCTGGGTTCCCGTTCCACATACATATGGTTCCCACCGTCCTGGCAGGCCAGTCCCCAGCCATGGGGATGACGTACACTATGAGCGAAAAACTCCCGCAGATATTCTCTTATGTCATATTCATTTTGAGCACATAATCCAAACAGTTCGCACATGATTTTGTCCTATTCTGTAAATAATGCTGTTGAGTAATAGCGGTCTGCTGTATCCGGAAGCAGTGCAACGATGGTCTTGCCCTTGTTCTCCGGGCGCTTCGCCAGTGCGAAGGCTGCGTGCAGGGCGGCTCCAGAGGAAATACCTACCAGCACACCTTCCTGTTTCGCCAGTGCTTTGGATGCTGCAAAGGCATCTTCATTTTCGATGACGATGATTTCATCATAAATCTTTGTATTCAATACATCCGGCACAAATCCTGCTCCGATGCCCTGGATCTTATGGGGTCCGCCTTTTCCTTCGGAAAGTACCGGGGAACCGGCTGGCTCTACGGCAACAATCTTTACCTCTGGGTTCTGCTCTTTCAGATATTCTCCCACACCTGTCAGTGTTCCGCCAGTACCTACGCCTGCCACGAAGAAGTCTACCTTCCCATCTGTATCATTCCAGATTTCCGGGCCTGTGGTTGCCTTGTGGATCGCCGGGTTTGCCGGATTGACGAACTGTCCCGGGATGAAACTGTTTGGTATTTCTTTGGATAATTCTTCTGCTTTGGCGATGGCACCTTTCATGCCCTTTGCTCCCTCTGTCAGCACCAGTTCTGCCCCGTAGGCCTTCAGGATATTTCTGCGCTCCACGCTCATGGTCTCGGGCATGGTAAGGATGATGCGGTACCCCTTCGCCGCCGCAATCGCTGCCAGTCCGATGCCCGTATTGCCGGAGGTGGGCTCAATGATTACCGAGCCTTCCTTTAAGATACCCTTCTGTTCTGCATCCTCGATCATGGCCTTTGCGATACGATCCTTGACGCTTCCTGCCGGATTAAAATACTCCAATTTCACCAGCACCCTCGCCTCCACATTTTCACTTTTTTCCAGATTGGTCACTTCCACCAGTGGTGTATTTCCAATTAATCCTATGGTACCTTTATAAATTTTGCTCATAATTTTCTCTCTCCTTTTCTTTTTCCTACTATGTCTATATGAATTATATGTATAATAATACTTGTGGTAGAATATGTCAACACTTTTTTCAAAAAATGAGCATAAAAAATGAACTGCCTTATAGCAATCCATCTTTCATGTCCTTCGGCAGCGACGCCTCAAACCTCATCCACTCACCTGTAATTGGATGAGAAAATTCCAGCATGCCTGCATGGAGTGCCTGGCGATGCAGGCCGGTCACTGTATCTGGTTTGCTCCCATGATAAGTTTCATCTCCTGCAAGTGGATACCCCATAGCCTCCATATGAACACGTATCTGGTGTGTCCTGCCTGTTTCCAGATGCAGTTTCACATAAGCATAATCCTCTGTCCCAGCCAAAACTTCATAGTGGGTCACCGCCTGTTTTCCATTTTCCCGATCGATTTTGTATACATTGGCCGCATCCATATCCTTCCCAATGGGCAGATCAATGATACCCTTCTCGCCAGTCTGCAACATACGCTCATACTCCCGCCTGGCGATAGCATAATAAGTCCGCTTAATCTCCCTGTTCGCCATAAGGTCGTACAGGATGCCGCTGCTTATAGGATTTTTTGCCAGCAAAACCAGCCCTGTCGTATCCTTATCCAGTCTCGTGACACAACGATACACAAACTGCTCCGCCTGCTCCCGATAATAAAAAGCTGCCGCATTGGCCAATGAATTATCCCGATAATACCAGGAAGGCTGCACTGGCATCCCCGCCGGTTTGCTCACCACCACCAGATCCTCATCCTCATAGACTACCGGAAATGGTAATTCCACCTGCAGAATATCTTCTGACCTTTCCCTCTCATGGGCATAGACCATCAATCTATCTCCCACCTGCAGCCGTGCCTTCATCTTCACCGGCCTTCCATTACAAGTTATCCCATCCCCAGACCATTTCAATGCCCCAATCATCTGCCCAGAATAGCGCTTTCCCCGCAGAAACTGCATAACCGTACCGCCAGCATCCTGCTCCCCTATCTCATATACTATCTTCCGCTCCACGTCTCCACCTTTCATACGTCCATAGGGCAGATACAGTTTTTTTCTTCCCCCCCGCCCCACTGTTTATATTTAATACTCTTTTTTATACTTTTTTCATGCCAACAGGGCAGTGACATTTTTTCTTCTTTCCTCTGCCCCGCAGTTTATATGTTAATACTCTTTTTCATATTTTTCACATGCCAACAGGGCAGTGACATTTTTTCTGCTTCCCTCTGCCCCGCTGTCTATATTTTGATACTCTTTTTCATACTTTTCACATGCCAACAGGGCAGT
>JAQUWF010000003.1 GCA_028692975.1 Lachnospiraceae bacterium | reverse complement strand
TGAAGACGACGAGGTAGATAGGGCAGGGGTGGAAGTGTGGCAACACATGGAGCTGACTGCTACTAATCGGGTGAGGGCTTGACCAAAAAGCCCCGGCGGCGAAAGCCGCGGGGCAGAGTAGTCGAAGATGTTGTAAGGAATGATGGAGAATTGTATATGCGGTTTTGAAGGTATGTTTTATATTAGGTTTTTTGAGACATAGGGGATTAGTTCAATGGTAGAGCACCGGTCTCCAAAACCGTCGATGGGGGTTCGAGTCCCTCATCCCCTGCTTAAGAAGTTGCGAATGCAGCTTCTTTTTTTGTTTTATTGTATTTAAGAAGATTTCATGCTATGATTTTACGGTAAGGTCACATCGGCGGTTTTGGAGACCGGTGCTCTGCCATTGAGTTAATTAAGAAAAAAGAGAATCACTATGAAATTGCGAAACAAGGAGGAAATATTGTCTTGATAGAAGTGCTATTTGGCGAGAGTGAAGCAGGGGCTATGAAAGTCGCTAAAAATAAAGCTATTTCAATCGTATCTAATGGTCCGACAGCTGTTTTATGTGCAGGAAAAAAGAACGCACCGAGGAAAGAAAAAGGTGAATGGATTGAAGGAACATCAGATGAGGTGATTTGCCTTGCTTTTATGCTTGATATTGGAGATATAACGGAAGATGTATGTAGTGAATATAGAAAGAAGTTAATTTATTCTATGTTGAATCAGGGGCAATGGGGAACAGATGCCGTAATAGAAGAAGAACTTTATGAAACAGCAGATGTATATATTAAGGAATTAGAAAGATTAATGAAGTATCTCGAAGATGATGAGGAGATAAGAATTTGGTATAGTAAAAGTGCATATTCGTTATGTGGTTTGTACTATGTGTGCAAGTTGCTTTTCCATTATCAAAACAGGGTGTATCTTGTTGAATTGCCAGAATATAGAGTGATTGGAAATACCATTATTTCTTATCAGAACTGGGGAGAAATAGCTGCTGAAGAATTCGCATCTTTTATTGAAAAGCAAAGAGAAATAAACAAGCATGAGATTAAGCAATATGCCACAAAATGGGATGAATTGGTTGAAGATAATAGCTTTTTACGAGCAGAAATAAATAATCATGTAATCGGTGTAGGAGAAGATTTTTATGACTTTATTATCTGGAAAAAATTAACTGAGAAGCCGGTAAAGCAAGCGAGATTGATAGGAGATATGCTGGGATATTATCAGATAAGCGTAGGTGACTGGTGGTATGCGAAAAGAATTCAATACTTTGTGGATAAAGGCATTATAGAGGTATTAGAAGATTCAGAAAACAAGTATGCTAGATTGATTAAAAAGAAATAGTAGTCTGCGTAGAAAAAAATTCGCGAAATATGAGAGGAGAATCTTATGAAAGTATTAATACTAAACGGCAGTCCCAGGGTGAATGGGAATACTAGTGTGGCGGTAAGAGAAATGGAGGAAACTTTTGCGAAAAATGGAATCGAGGTAGAGTCTATACAACTTGGGGGTGAAGATATTCGGGGCTGCATTTCCTGCGGGAAATGTGCGGAGAGTGGAAAATGTGTGTTTGATGATATGGTCAATGAGATTGCGCCTAAATTTGAGGAGGCGGATGGTCTTGTGGTGGCGAGCCCGGTCTATTATGCATCGGCAAATGCGACGCTGATCGCCTGTCTGGACAGGTTGTTCTACAGCACACATTTTGATAAGACTATGAAGGTGGGAGCAAGCGTAGTCTGTGCAAGACGTGGTGGCTGTTCGGCTACATTTGACGAATTGAACAAATATTTCACCATCAGCAATATGCCGGTAGCCTCCAGCCAGTATTGGAACAGCATTCATGGAAGAGGAAAGGGCCAGGCGGAAATGGATGAGGAAGGCAAACAGACCATGCGTGTGCTGGCTGATAATATGGCATTTCTTATGAAATCCATTGCTCTGGGCAAAGAAAAGTATGGGCTGCCGGAAAAAGAAGAACATCTTTGGACGCATTTTATTTAACGTATTTAACATATTTAACCAAAACGGAATTGAAAAATTCAGGCAGGTTTAGTATACTAAATACAGTTACTTATGTTATAAAATATCGTAACCATTCAGCAATCGACCAGTTACGATGTATATACCCGTTGTGTAGGTACAAAATAATATGAAAAAGGAGTACGGAACAAATGGAATGGAAAAATTTTGATTTACTCGATTCTTATAAGAAATTGGAGAATATTACATCGGTAGAGGTAAAAAAAGCCATGACCGGCGAAAACGGCGCAAAGCGTGTCAAAGAATATCAGGTGCCAATGGGCGGCGGCCAGTTGTATAACTATGCGGCAGAGCCTGTAGATGAGACAGTATTAGCTGTACTGCAGGAACTTGCAGATGAAGCAGAACTGACAGAGAAATATGAAGCACTGTACAATGGCGCCGTGATCAACACAGGCGAAAACAGAATGGTACTGCATCAACTTACCCGCGGACAACTGGGAAAAGATGTAACTGCAGACGGCGAAAATAAGAGAGAATTCTATGTATCACAGCAGGAGAAGGCTGCAGAATTTGCGAAAAAAGTACATGCAGGAGAAATCGTTAACGAAGCAGGTGAGAAATTTACCACAGCAGTACAGATCGGTATCGGCGGAAGTGATCTTGGTCCTCGTGCCTTATATCTGAGCCTGGAAAACTGGGCGAAGGTAAATAATACACTGAAGATGGAAGCAAAATTCATCAGCAACGTAGACCCGGACGATGGTTCAGGTGTACTGGCATCTGTTGACCTTGCCCATGCTATGTTCGTTCTGGTGTCAAAATCAGGAACTACTTTGGAGACGTTGACCAATGAGTCATTTGTAAAAGAAGCACTTGTAAAGGCTGGTCTTAACCCGGCGAAACATATGGTTGCAGTGACCAGTGCAACATCACCTCTGGCAGGCAATCCGGACTATCTGGATTCCTTCTACATGGATGATTATATTGGTGGTAGATATTCATCTACCTCTCCGGTAGGTGGAGTGATCTTGTCTCTTACCTTCGGACCGGATGTATATGCGCGTATTTTAAATGGTGCAGCAGAAGAAGATGTTCTTGCAAAGAACAAGGATATCAAACAGAATCCTGCTATGCTGGATGCTCTGATTGGTGTATATGGACGGAATTTCCTTGGATATGGCACAACAGCAGTACTTCCATATTCACAGGCACTGATCCGTTTCCCGGCACATTTACAGCAGCTGGATATGGAATCTAACGGCAAGAGCGTGAACCGCTTTGGCGAATCTGTTTCTTATAAGACAGGCCCGGTTATTTTCGGAGAGCCAGGAACGAACGGACAGCATTCCTTCTATCAGTTGCTGCATCAGGGAACGGATATCATTCCGCTGCAGTTTGTTGGATTCAAGCATAACCAGATGGAAAATGATATCGTGATCCAGGACAGCACCAGCCAGCAGAAACTGAATGCAAACGTAGCGGCTCAGATTATGGCTTTTGCCTGTGGCAAAGAGGATGAGAACCGCAACAAATACTTTGCGGGTGGCAGACCTTCCAGCATCATCGTAGGAGAACAGTTGACACCGGAAGCACTGGGTGCGATTCTTGCTCACTTCGAGAACAAAGTTATGTTCCAGGGCTTTGTATGGAACCTGAACAGTTTTGATCAGGAGGGCGTGCAGCTTGGAAAAGTACTTGCAAAGAAGGTACTGGCAAAAGAGACAGACGGTGCACTTACTGCATACAGTGAGCTTCTGGGAATCTTCTAAAAGCATACCATACGAACAGGAAGAGAATGGTATGCATCAGTAAGTTGATAAAAGAAAAGGCGTGGAATGATCATGAAGATCATCTCATGCCTTTTCTTTATTCCGTAATGGCTCATAATAAATGAATCGTTTGATATACCTTCTAAGTTGTGATAGGATTGATATCATCAAACAACATTTTCGGAAAAACAGTGTGGACAGGTGGACTCGGTTTATAACCATGCGGAAAATGATATTTACTCCCGACACTTCCAGATCCAGATTCGTGATTTTATGGAAGTCACAGAAGAAAAATGTCATGTGGAGCTGATCTTTAAAGATATTTCTACCGTTCGCCATGATCCCAAAAGACTGTTTAAATGGGAGAAAATTGCCATGGAGGTGGGGGATGAATATTCCAGATAGAAAAGACTAAAAAATATTTTGAATACCTAATTGTTTTTTGATACGTACTCGGCTATAATGGATGATAAGAGAAATCATAGAGGAGGTACGAATCGTATGAACAGCAAAAAGACCCAGGGTCAGGTACTGTTTTCCTTTACAGGGCGTCCGGCTTTTTCCCAGGCGCTGCCCCTGGCACTTCAGCATGTGGTGGCCATGATTGTAGGGTGCGTGACACCGGCTATCATTGTGGCGGGCGCGGTTGACGGCGGAGGGATGTCGGATGGAGATAAGGTGATCCTTATTCAGGCAGCTCTGGTATTTTCGGCATTATCCACCTTTATTCAGCTTTTTCCAATAGGGAAGAAGTGGAAGCTGGGCATAGGATCTGGCCTGCCTATGATTATGGGGGTAAGCTTTGCTTATGTGCCCACCATGCAGGCTATTGCCCAGGATTATGGGGTGGCGACCATACTGGGCTCCCAGATCGTGGGCGGTGTGATCGCCATGGTCATGGGGCTTCTGGCGAAAAAACTGCGGGTATTGTTCCCGCCGCTGATCACAGGAACAGTGGTATTTACCATAGGCTTGTCCCTGTATCCTACTGCCATAAACTATATGGCCGGAGGTGTAGGCAGCGCCAATTATGGTTCCTGGAAGAATTGGATGGTAGCACTTTTCACACTGGCTGTGGTGACTATACTGAATCATTTCGGCAAGGGAATCTGGAAACTTTCCTCTATTCTGATCGGTATTGCAGCAGGGTATATCGTGGCTGGATTTTTCGGTATGCTGGAGTTTGAAAGTGTGAGTGCAGCAGCTGTTTTCCAGCTTCCGAAACTGATGTATTTTGGTATTGATTTCAATATTTCAGCCTGCGTAGCGATGGGCATCTTATTTGCCATCAACTCCATTCAGGCTATCGGAGATTATTCGGCTACCACCATCGGTGCCATGGATCGAACACCAAAGGATAAGGAATTGCAGGATGGTATTTTCGGATACGGACTGTCCAATATTATCGGTGCGCTGTTTGGCGGTCTCCCCACGGCTACATATAGTCAGAACGTAGGTATCATTACCACCACAAAGGTTATCAACCGCTGGGTCATCGGCCTGGCAGCCGGTGTACTGGGTCTGGCGGGCCTGGTGCCCAAGTTCTCGGCACTTTTGACTACTATACCTCAGTGTGTTCTGGGCGGCGCCACCATAAGTGTGTTCGCATCCATTGCCATGACGGGTATGAAGTTGATCTCCTCTGTGAAAATGGACTACCGCAATTCCTCTATCGTAGGTCTTGCCGCTGCATTGGGTATGGGTATCTCACAGGCCTCGGCAGCCCTGGCTACCTTCCCAGAATGGGTAACCACCATTTTTGGCAAGTCTCCGGTAGTGCTTGCGACTATTATAGCGGTATTTCTCAATATCATTTTGCCTAAGAGCGATGTGATGAATAAAGAATTAGAATAATAATCTACATAGAAGCGAAGAGATCCGTATGTGTTTGAATACATACAGGATCTCTTTTTGTGTTGTTTTCTCCATGTCAGGATAGGGAGGAGTATGTTATCATATGGACATGATGGACAAAAAAGAAAAAAATATGAAACGAACTGAACAATGGAAACAACTCACATTTGGACAAAAGTTGCAGTATCTTTGGGATTATGAGAAATGGATTCTGACAGTGATCGTGACGGCAATATGTATGATTTGTATAGGAATAACTATCTATCATAACATGAAGACGGAGGTGCTGCTTCGTGTGATTGTTACAGATGCCCAGTCGGATGGTACGGCTCTGGCGGAACAATTTAGGGCCTATCTGGGAGCCACAGGAGAAGATCAAACGGTGGAGGTAGACAACACAGTCGTTACAAATGAGGAAAATTCTATGGTTGGAGGAGCATCCACTATGAAATTAACTTCCCTCATTGCCGCTAACCATATGGATGTCATGATTTGTAATGAAAGTCTCTATGAACAGTTTGAGAAGCAGGGAGCCTTTTTGGATATCCGAGAGGTGCTGGGAGAGGATGCAGAGGCTTATGCAGAGGATATTGTAGGTGATGTTATCTGCATGGATGCGGAAAAACTAAACGGCATTGATCCTATATCTCCTTATGAAAAAATCTATGTAGCAATCCTGGTCAACAGTGAAAATCGAGAAAATGCGGCAGATTTCATCCGCTTTCTGGAACAATAAAATAGTAGGAGGAACGAAAATGGTTAACGTCAGTAAGGTAACAATGGATTATGCAACAGAATTAAAAGGTGTCATAACGATGCCGCAGATTGGGTGGGTTTTGGACAGCGATGAGAGAAATGCGGTGCAGAAGCAGTATCAATTGCAGATTGCAACAGAACCGTCTTTTGCTGAAACGGTTTTTGACAGTGGAGAAGTGGAAAGCAATCAGTCACAGCATGTGATAGCACCGGTGGAACTGCAATCACTGACCCGTTACTATGTTCGTGTGAAAGCTGCTCTGACAAGTGACAGCACCAGTACATGGAGTGATACAGCAAGTTTTGTGAGCGGATTATGCCAAAATGAGTGGGAGGCAGAGTTTGTTTCTGCAGACAGTGATGCAGATGCGGAAAACTCCAAAGGAACCTATGTCAGAAAAGGATTTACCCTTACAGGAAAAGTAAAAGAAGCTTATATCTCATGCTCGGCTTTGGGCCTGTATGAATTGTATCTGAATGCAGTTATCGATTTAGCAAAAGAAAAACTTGGAATTACAGTAGAAGTAGAGCAGCGTGTGGGTGGTGCTGACGGTGACAACATTGTTAAAACCCGTCTGGCATCTGGCGATATGGCAGATATCTGCCTGTACAATTCGGGCTCTCTGTTAAATGCGTTAAACCCATCTGAATATTTTTATGATTTAACCAATGAAAGCTTTGTTTCGACTTATGATGATACATATAAGGAAACAGTAACTGTAGACGGAAAGGTATATGGCGTTCCGGTAGCTTCTACACAGGCTGGTGCAATATTATACTACAAACCAGATTATGAAGAACTGGGGCTGAAAGTTCCAACTACATGGGACGAATTCCTTGCAAACTGTGATGCATTAAAAGCAGCTGGAAAAACAGCTATGATCGGAACATTCGCAGACAGTTGGACTGCCCAGGTTCCATACCTTGGAGATAACTACAACATTATTGCTGCAGATCCTTCTTTCGCAAAGAATTTTGAAGCTGGTACTGCTAAATATGCAACGACTCCTGCAGGTGTAGAAAGTTTCCAGAAGATGGTTGACCTGAATCAGTATTACAACGAAGATTACCTTGCCGCAACGTATGATGATGGCTGTGACATGCTGGCTAACGGCGAAGGAACACATTGGATCATGCTGACGCAGGCTCTTGGCAATATTTATTCTCTGTATGGGGAAGATGTTGACAAAATCGGTGTATTCGGTGTTCCTGGAGATGATGCTGCAAATGCCGGTCTAACAGTTTGGATGCCAAGTTCTTTGTATGTGAACAAAAATGCAGAAAACATGGATGCCGTACTTGCATTCATGGAACTGTATACTTCTACAGAAGGTCTTGATGCATATGCAGGTGTTATCAAAGCAGATGGCCCTTACTGTATCAAAGGATATGAACTTCCGGATGATGCTTACGAAGCAGTTAAGACTGATATGCAGGCATACTTTGATGAAGGAAAAACAACAACTGCTCTTGAGTTTATGACATCTGTAAAGGGTGCTAACTGCCCGGCAATCTGCCAGGAAGCAGGTTCTGGTCAGACAACAGCAGAAGAAGCAGCGGCAGCTTATGATGAAGATTGTAAGAAACAGGCTGTACAGCTGGGACTTAACTGGGAATAAGACATTATAAATGAGTGTTAGCCGCCCTGCCTTATGGCGGGCGGCTAGTTTATTGAGATGAGGAGGACCAAAAGCGTATGAATAAAAAGAAAATATACACGCTATGGTTTTTGATTCCGTCCACGATCATATTTTCGATCTTTTTCCTGATTCCGTTGGTTTCATCGCTGTTTTACAGCCTGACGGTATGGGATTTCAAGTCGTTTACTTTCGTAGGACTGGACAATTTTAAGATGTTCTTTTCAGAACGATCTTTGAGTACCAGCGTGATTCACACCCTGATTTATGCATTTTTGACTTGCGCTTTGAAAGTAATTCTTGCATTCTTTATTGCAATCTTTCTGACCAGCAAGATCAAAACGAAAAACTTTTTGCGTTCGGTTGTATTCTTCCCGAACCTTGTCAGCACCATTGCAGTAGGTATTACCTTCGCAGCTTTGATGCATCCGACCAAGGGGCTGTTCAATCTTGTATTGAGTACTCTGGGAGCAGGACGAATTGACTTTCTGGGAAATACTTCCCTGGCATTATTCAGTGTAATTTTTACCGATGTATGGAAGGGCGTAGGTGTTGCAACTGTTATTTACGTTTCCGGTATCCAGTCTATCGATAAGACTTACTATGAAGCGGCATCTATTGACGGAGCAAATGGGTGGGAGCGGTTAAAGAACATCACCATTCCGCTGGTTCGCCCGGCTATGAACTCGGTTATTATCTTATCCCTAATTGGCGGTCTTCGTTCTTTCGATCTGATCTGGGCCATGACAGGAGGCGGTCCGGGTTTTGCTACGGACGTCGTTTCCTCTGTTGTTTACAAACAGTATGCAGCTGGTTTCTATGGACTGTCCACGGCAGGTAACGTGATCATGTTTGTTCTGATTGCAGTCATTGCTTATCCGCTGCAGAGATTTTTGTTGAAGAGGGAGGAATCTTAATATGAAAAAACAAAAAAGACGTTCCCTTATTGGCGATATTCTCGGTTTGATTTTTGCTTTTCTAATTTTTATTATTCCATTTCTGTTTATGCTGACGAACTCATTGAAGGACAGAAGAGGGGCAAACCAGATGAGTCTGTCTTTGCCGGATGTCTTTCACTGGGAAAACTATACAGAAGTACTTACCTTTAATCATGGCATCGTACTTACGGCGTTCAAAAACAGTTTGATTATAACCGCGGGCGCTGTTATATTATTAATCGTAACCTGTGCCATGTCCGGATATGTTCTTCAGAGAAGAAGAGGAAAAGTCATGTCCGTCTTTAACGCAGTTGTTATGGCTGGTCTGATGGTGCCACCGGCGATTCTGCCGACCATCTCTTTGATGCAGGGACTACATGTTTATAAGACGCTGTTTGGTATGATTATGATTGAGGTGGCTTTGCAGACCCCGTTTACTATTATGTTATACCGAGGTTTTATGAGTACGATTCCGATAGAACTGGAAGAAGCGGGATATATCGATGGCTGTAATCGTGGAGAGATGTTTACCAAGGTGGTATTTCCTCTGCTAAAACCGGTTACCGCTACGGTTATTATTCTTAATGCAGTTAATATTTTTAATGATTTTACAAATCCGTTGTATTTCCTGCCGGGTGCAAGCAATTCGACGGTACAGTTGACGCTTTACAATTTTATGGGACAGTTTTCAAGTTCCTATAATTTGCTGTTTGCGGATGTTATCGTTATAACGATACCGATGCTGATCCTGTTTATTATCTTTAACAAGAAGATTGTTGAAGGTATGGTGGCAGGAGCCGTGAAGGGCTAAACATACTTGGAGGTGAGGGCATGCGATTTCAGACAAAGATCATTGTGGGGTACACGGTGTTCGTGTTTGTGCTTGCCCTCCTTCTTGGTTTTGGGTTTTATTATATATCTGTAAATCAGTCGGAGGAACAGGCGAAGACGAATCTGGGAATCGCGGCATCGTCCATTGCCACGCAGATGGATGAAAAATTGCTGCAGATGGAAACAACTATGAATTATATTCTGTCGGATCCTAAGATGCTGGAGGGTATCCAACTTTTGGGAAAGGCTGGAGATGGAAATATTTCGGATGCCTATGTGGCGGATGCCAGAGCAGCTATTCAGGCTGGAATCAGTACCGATTATATTATAAATCACAGTTACAGAACCGTTGTTTTTAATCGAACGGGAGAGATAGCGGCCACTTACAGTACGCTATCCAGAAGAACGGTGGACACAGTTGATTTTGAGTCCATGCCTTATCTGACGCTGGCAGATGACAGCAAGGGGCAGCCTATATTGATTGGCACCCATAGTGACATCTGGGGAGTACAGGAAAATCCGCAGGTTTTTTCTCTGAAAAAGGCCGTACAGGGATATAATACCGGTTATATTGAAGTGGAAAATCTGGTTACGGATCTGGAAGAGATGCAGGTATCCCAGGATGATCTGGTGTATATGATTATTGTGGATGGGGATGAACTTTTATACAGCAGTGATGAGAAGGTTGCGCTGACAGACTATACGGATGTGCTGGGGACGCAAGGTGAGACCATCCTGCGCAGCGGTAATCAAAGAGAACTTGTGTCATGTTATCTGTCAGACCGCTATCCCATTACCGTGCTGGCTATTCAGGACATGGCGATTGTGGCAGAAAGCAGCGCCTTTAACCTGCTTTTTACCATGTTGATAGTGGCCGTATTCTTTATTTTGTCTATGATTTTTGTTGTTTTTCTGTCTCATATGCTGACAAAGCCAATCCGTCAGCTGCGTATGGTCATGGAAAACACAAAACTGGAAAATCTTGGTGAGGATGTGGATGTGTATGCACCTAATGATGAGATTAAGGCTCTTTCCAATTCTTATCAAAATGTGATGGGAAGACTGCAGAAGTCCATGGTTAAGGAAAAGCGACTTTCTATCTTACAACTGCAGGCACAGTTTGATTCACTACAGGCGCAGGTGAATCCTCATTTCATGTATAATGTACTGAATATCATAGCAGCGCGTGGTATGAGCAATGGGGATGACAGCATCTGTGAAATGTGTGGTTCCCTTGCCGCTATGCTGCGCTACTCTACGAATAATAAGAACCGGTATGCTTCAATCCGGGAAGAATTGGAATATCTGGATCAATATTTTTATCTTCTGAAGGCGAGATATGAGCATCGGATCGACTTTGCCGTAACCGTAGAAGAAGAGGTGCTAAATCAGCTTATTCCCAAGGTAGCCCTGCAACAGATTGTAGAGAACTGTATCAATCATGGGTTTGAGAACAGTGGCGGACAGATGAGGATTACCATTACAGGATGGTGTGAGGATAAGAAGTGGTATATTAAGATTCATGATAACGGGCAGGGCTTTTCAGGGGAGGCAATGGGTGATCTGCAGAAGAGTATGAAACATACCAGAAGTAAATTACTGGATAACCTGGATAATATGGAAATGGAAATCGGAGGCATGGGACTGATCAACACCTATGCGCGCTGTCTGCTTTTGTACAGCGACAGCCTGATCTTTACCATGAACAATGTGGAGGACGGCGCAGACGTTATTGTCGGTGCGTCTCTGGATGAACCGAAGGAGTAAGACATGTATCGAGTAATTGTTGTGGATGACGAACCGGCAGCGCTGGCGCATCTGAGTTCTATTATAAAAAAGAGATGTTCTGGATATCAGGTGATTGATACGGCAGAAAATGGGCGGGAAGCGTTGGAAAAGGTAAGGCAGAAAAAACCGGATCTGCTGATTTGTGATGTGAAGATGCCGATTATGAATGGAATCGAACTGGTACAGGCAGTCAGATCAGACAGTCCGGATACCTACTCGGTTATTGTGAGTGGGTATCAGGATTTTGAATATGCCAGGGATGCCCTGAAATCAGGTGTATGTGATTACATATTAAAGCCGGTTATGCCTCATTCCATGAAAAAGACACTGGATGAGATTGCCGTCAGGCTGAGAGCAGATCATTATCAGAAGAGAAATGACATCGTTCGGAAACTGTGTAATGGGATGAAGGTGGAGGCGCAGGAGATCTGCCGTTATTTTCCCTATGAGAAGTATTACTGTGCAATTATAAGAAAAAACGGTTTGCCACGTCGCTTTTCAACGGATAATCATGTGGAGATTTATTCGGATATCTATGAGAGTATGACAATCTACGGACGAGATGAGATGGAATCTTTGTATCTGGTGCCTGAGCAACTGCTGTCCGAGGATTTTGGCACTTATATTCGGCAGGTGGAAAAGAAGGCCGAGTGTGAGGATCAGTATGTGACCACGGTCTATGACCGAGCCAGCCTGCCTGTTATGGAACTGCAGAACAAGGTAAAGCAGTTTTACCGTCAACTGGATGCGGTCAGTACGGTAGGATATACCCAGATGCTGGAGCTTTCTTCAAACAAAAAGCCCAGGGGTATTGTCTTTAACCATGATGAGATCAACCATGTATTGAAAAATCTCGAGAACATGGTCAAGGAAGGGGCATACGATAAGTTAAAAAAAGAATTGGCGTGGTTCTATAAATTATGGGAACAGGAGCGTAAGCCGCAGCTTTGGCTGGAATATATGTCAAGGCAGATTATCTATGTAGTGCGCAAGCACAGCACGACCACGCTGCCACTCATCGAATACGAATATATGCTGGAGGATGCATTTTACTATGCACCTACGTTTCAGACGCTGAAGGAGAATATTTTTGATATTATTTTTAATTATGCAGTGGATACTAAACAGCAGGCGAAGGTGGATTCACCGGAATTCTTTGAAAGCGTTGGACTGTATCTAAGAAGTCACCTGGATGAGAATATTACCCTGCAGAGTCTGTGTAGAAGATTTTCTGTATCGCAGACTTATCTGAGCAAATTATTCCGCAAATATACAGAAGATTCTTTTAATCATTTTTTTACAAAGCTCCGCATGGAGAAGGCTATGGAACTTATGTGTGAGAACAAAGAATTTTTTATCAAAGATATTGCACTTATGGTGGGATATTCGGATCAGTTTTATTTCAGCCGTATTTTCCGGTCTTATACAGGAAAATGCCCAACCGATTATATTGAGGAATTATAGGGAGGAAGACAAATGTTGTATGAGGAAAAGAATCAGCCGTTTTCGGTGGAATTGTTCCAAAACCCCACAGCGTCTTATCGGGGAACGCCATTCTGGGCGTGGAACTGTGTTATGTCAAAGGAACATATTGACCGTTCTATAGAAGCACTCAGCGCCATGGGCATGGGAGGTGGGCACATACACTGCCGCACAGGCATGGCAAATACCTATCTTGGGGAAGGATTTCTAGAACTGGTAAAGTATGCCCATAAAGAATTCGAAAACAGGGATATGCTTACCTGGCTTTATGATGAGGACCGCTGGCCTTCAGGAGCTGGTGGCGGCTATGTGACCAGAGATCATGCTTACCGTATTCGTTTTCTTGTATTCAGTCCCAAAAGTCTGGATGGAACGACGTATGATGCCAGCAATCTGTCTTCCACCGGTCAGGCAATCCGAAGCAATGAAAGGAGACTTCTGGCACGGTATGCAGTGAGACTGGAACAGGGATTTCTGACTTCTTATCGCAGGCTGGAAGAGGGGGAGACCCTCGCAGGGCAGGAACATGAATGGTTTGCTTATCTGGAAATATCAGGAGACAATCCCTGGTTTAATAATCAGGCTTACTTAAATACTCTGGATAAAAAAGCGGTGGAGCGTTTTGTGGAAGTGACCCATGAGGCCTACCATGGTATATTAGGGGATGAATTTGGAGGATCGGTTCCGGCAATCTTTACAGACGAACCGCAGTTTTCTCACAAGGCACGCCTGGAGTTTGCAGAGGATCAGATCGAGATTACACTGCCTTTCACAGATGATCTGGAAGAAACCTTCCGGGAGCAGTACGGACATAGCCTGATGGAGCATTTGCCTGAACTATTCTGGGAACTGCCGCAGGAAAAGATATCTCTGATCCGGTATGAGTATCATGATCATATTGCGGAGCGATTCGCCCATGCCTTTGCCGATACCATCGGAGACTGGTGCAGCACACATCATATTATGCTTACGGGGCATATGATGGAAGAACCTACGCTGGAGTCTCAGACTACAGCATTAGGTGAGGCTATGCGTTCGTATCGTTCCTTTCACCTTCCGGGTATTGATATGCTCTGTGACCGACGGGAACTTTCTACTGCAAAACAAGCGCAGAGTGCATCCCATCAGTTTGGAAGACCGGGTGTATTAAGTGAATTGTATGGTGTGACCAACTGGGATTTTGATTTTAAAGGACATAAGCTGCAGGGAGACTGGCAGGCGGCGCTTGGCGTGACTGTGCGTGTGCCGCATCTGACCTGGACTTCCATGCAGGGAGAAGCGAAACGTGATTATCCTGCTTCCATCGGCTTCCAGTCACCATGGTTTCGTCAGTATCCTTATATTGAAGATTACTTTGCCAGAGTAAGTACAATTCTTACCAGAGGATGCGCCAGCGTGCGCGTGGGTGTAATTCATCCCATCGAGTCTTACTGGCTGTACTGGGGACCGGAAGAACAGACCGGTTCCGTCCGTCGGGAAATGGATGAGAATTTTGACCGTCTGATCCGTTATATGCTTTATGGCCTGCAGGATTTTGATTTCTTATGTGAATCGCTACTGCCGGAACTGACTCAGGGGAAGAAGAATGAGAATGGAAAGTTTTCCGTAGGGCAGATGCAGTATGATGTGATTCTGGTACCAAACTGCCGTACCCTGCGCACTACGACTATTGAATTGTTAACGAATTATGTGGAGGAGGGTGGAACGGTTATCTTTACGGGAGAGGTTCCTTATCTGGAGGGAGCCGTGTCATCGGGCAGACCAGGTAGATTGGCGGAAAAATGTCGGTGTATCCCATTTAATAGAGAGGCCCTGTTGGAGGAGTTGGAACCTTATCGTTTTGTGGATGTGCGTGATGCCAGTGGTAACCGTACCACTAATTTAATCTATCAGTTGAGGGAAGACGGACAGCAGAAATGGCTTTTTCTGGCTCATGTAGAAGAAATGAAAAATCCAGATATACCACAGGGCGAGGTATTGAAGATTATGCTGCAGGGTGAGTGGAAGGTTACAGAGTACGATGCTCTCTGTGGTCAGATAAAGCCATGTAGCTGTGTATATGAGGATGGAAAGACAATCATCTATCGCACGCTTTATGAGCAGGACAGCCTTCTTCTGGGCATGGAACCGACCGAGCAGGCATGCTGTGGCGATGCTGCAAAGACCGTAGAATGTATAACATCCCGAAGGCGTATCGTCGGGGAAAATCGAGTACCAGTACGGTTGGAAGAACCAAACGTACTGGTGCTGGATCAGGCAGAATACCGTTTTGATGACGGCGAGTGGCAGCAGCGGGAAGAAGTGCTGCGCTTGGACAATGCCTTTCGGGAGAAACTGGGTTATCCGCTTCGCATGGAAGCTTTTGCCCAACCATGGGTGGATTCCCATGAGACCAGGCAGGAGAAACATGACTTATGGCTGCGTATGCATATTGTGTCACAAGTGGATGTGCCGGAAGTATGGCTTGGCATAGAGGAAGCAGAAGAGATAGAAATCCTATGGAATGGATCAAAGACAGAGGAAACCGGGGAATGGTATGTGGATCCTTGTATTCAGAAGATTCGTCTGGGGGCTTTGTGCAGAGGAGAAAATGAATTACTGCTACACATGCCGTTCTATCCCAAGCGGAATGTGGAAGGCATGTATCTTCTGGGAAACTTTGGGGTACGCGTGGAAGGTGCCTGTGCAGTGGTAACAGAGCCGGTGAGTACCTTGGCCTTCGGAGATATCACTTCCCAGGGGCTGCCTTTCTACGGCGGCAATCTTGTCTATGAGATCCCAGTGGAACTGGAGGAGGAAGAAACACTCTGGATGGAAGTAAGCAAATTCCGTGCACCAGTTATGCAGGTACAAGTTGACGGAGTAGAAAAAGGTTATGTGGCTTTCTCACCGTACCGCGTCGAACTTGGAACACTGAAAAAAGGAAAACACATGGTGGAGATCACCATGTTCGGAAACAGGGTCAATACCTTCGGTATGCTGCATAATTGCGATGAGCAGATGGAGTGGGGCGGTCCCAATGCATGGAGGACTGCACAGGAAGCATGGGCTTACGAGTATCAATTGCACCGTGTGGGCATCTTGAAGGCACCGGAGATATTTGAAATAAAATAGAAAGATTAGGATATCAGACATGAAGAAAATGTCTGATATCCTTTTTTTCAAAAACTTAACAGATTATGGACCCTACATCTTACATGATTCACTTACTATGTATTGGATAAAAGAAATAAAACCAATGCACAGGAGGAAAATCATGCAGGAAAAACAGATTGAAAAGGACGCTCTGAAACAAGAAATTGTAAATCAGATTAAATATCGTTTCAGGAAAAACATACAGGATGCATCAAAGCAGGAAATTTATCAGGGGATTTGCTTTGCATTGAAGGATTTTATTATCGATGACTGGATTGATACCCACAAGATCTACGAAGAGAAGGATATGAAGACCGTTTACTATCTTTCCATGGAGTTCCTTATGGGAAGAGCGCTGGGGAACAATCTGATCAATATGGCGGCTTACAAAGAAGTAGCGGAGATCATGGAAGAACTTGGTGTGGGTGATATCTACAATCTGGAGGACGAGGAGCCGGACGCAGCACTGGGCAATGGCGGTCTTGGTCGTCTGGCAGCATGTTTCATGGACTCTCTCGCTACACTGGGATATCCGGCTTATGGCTGTGGCATCCGCTACCGTTACGGCATGTTTCGTCAGAAGATCGAGAACGGCTACCAGATGGAGATGCCGGATGAATGGCTGAAAAACGGCAATCCTTTCGAGATAGAACGTTTGGAATATGCGGTGGAAATCAAGTTCGGCGGACGTGTGGATACTGCGTTTGACGAAAATGGCAAAATGTATTTTATCCATAGAGACTATGAGAGCATTCAGGCGGTGCCTTACGATATGCCCATAGTGGGATACAAAAATGGCGTGGTCAACACCCTGCGTATTTGGGATGCGCGCCCTATGCAGAGTTTTGATCTGGATTCCTTTGACCGTGGAAATTATGCCAAGGCAAGAGAGAACAAGAACAATGCCCGCAGCATCGTGGAGGTGCTTTATCCCAATGACAATCATTACACAGGAAAACAGCTGCGTCTGAAACAGCAGTATTTCTTTGTATCTGCCAGCGTGCAGACTGCCATTCGCAAATATATGCAGCATCATGACCATATCCATGGGATGGCAGATAAGGTATGTTTCCAGCTCAATGACACCCATCCTACTGTGGCTGTGGCTGAGGTGATGCGTATCCTTATGGATGAACATGGACTTGAGTGGGATCAGGCATGGGCGATCACCACCAAATGTTGTGCGTATACGAACCATACCATCATGGCGGAGGCACTGGAAAAATGGCCCATCGACCTCTTTTCGTCCCTGCTTCCCAGAGTGTACCAGATCATTGAGGAGATTCACCGTAGATTTGCACTGGATATCCAGAAAACGTTTGGTGAGGGTACGGACAAATTAGAAAAAATGGCTATTCTTTATGATGGACAGGTGCATATGGCAAGGCTGGCTATCGCAGGCAGTTTCTCTGTAAACGGCGTGGCAAAGCTCCATACAGAAATCCTGAAAAACCAGGAATTAAAAGATTTTTACGCCATGATGCCGGAAAAATTCAACAACAAGACCAACGGTATTACCCAGCGTCGTTTTCTGGTACATGGCAACAGAGAGTTGTCTGACTGGATTATCAAGCAGATCGGAGACGGATTCATCACCAATCTTTCAGAACTGGAACAAATGCTGCCATTGGTGGATAACAAGAAGAAAATGAAAGAGTATGCGGCAATCAAAAAGGAAAATAAAAAACGTCTTGCAGGATATGTACTGGAGCACAACGGTGTCAAATTAAATGTGAATTCCATGTTTGACTGTCAGGTAAAACGTCTGCATGAATACAAACGACAGATGCTGAACATCCTGCATGTAATCGCCCTGTATCAGGAGATGAAGGCGAATCCAAAGGGGAATTACTGTCCGAGGACCGTGATTTTCGGGGCAAAGTCTGCACCGGGATATGAGCGTGCGAAACAGATTATCAAGCTGATCAACAACGTGGCTTATGTGATCGATCAGGATAAGAATATCGGGGATAATCTGAAGGTGGTATTTATTGAGGATTATAAGGTTTCCAATGCAGAATTGATTTTTGCGGCAGCAGATCTCAGTGAGCAGATTTCCACGGCCTCCAAGGAAGCATCCGGAACCGGCAACATGAAATTTATGTTAAACGGTGCGTTGACCATCGGAACCATGGATGGGGCAAATGTGGAGATTATAGAGGAAGTGGGAGAAGAGAATGCGTTTGTATTTGGACTGTCCTCCGATGAAGTGATTGCTTTTGAGCAGAATGGACAGTACCACGCCAATGATATCTATGGTCAGAATGCTGTATTAAAGAAGGCGCTGGATGCACTGGTAGATGGGACTTTCATCAAAGAAGGGGAAGATAGGAACCTTTTTGGCAGTCTGTATAATTCTCTGCTTCAGGGTGAGAATGGTAATTTTGCGGATCGTTATTTTGTTCTGGCTGATTTTGATTCTTACGTGCAGGCACATAAAAGAGCAGAGGAATTATACGCAGATCAGGAAGCATGGACACGCAAAGCGTTTTTGAATATCTGCCATGCAGGCAAATTCAGTTCCGACAGAACCATTCAGGAGTACGCAGAGGAAATCTGGAAACTGGAGCCTGTAAAATAGCAAGAACTTGTAGTCCACATTAGAATTGTGTTATACTGTACTCGGTCAGCCAGTCCTGGGAGGATTACAGCCTGGCAGACTGTTATAAAGTAAAAACAGGGACGATGGGGAAAATGGGAAAAGAAAATTTATCACAGCGCACGGCAGATACGTTGAAAAAATGGATCATAGATGAAAAACGGTACGGATTTGGGGAAAAACTGCCCAATGAGAATGAATTATCCGAGCAGCTTGGCATCAGCAGGACGACCCTTCGCGAGGCGATACGCATCTTGAGTGGAGAGGGTATCTTGCAGGTAAGGCGTGGGAATGGAACTTTCGTGAGAGACCAGATCGACCAGTACGCCCAGGGGAAGATCCAGATGCAGAATTTTTCGGAAATGAAGATAACCCTGCGGGATCTGTATGAGGCCAGAATGATCTTCGAGCCGGAGGCAGCAGCCCTGGCCTGTAAGCGGGCCACGGACGAGGAGATTGAGCACATCTTAAAACTGGGGGAAGAATGCCAGCAGCAGTTAAAGATTGATCCCAGGGGAAAAAAGAGAATTGATTCGGAAAATGCATTTCATACAGCCATCATTCAGGCTTCACACAATGATTTCCTGAGTCAGTTCATGCCTATGGTCACAGAGACCATTGAGCGGACGCTCACTATGAATTTTAATCTGGATATCATTGCGGAGGATGCCTATAAGGATCACATTCTAATTATGCGTTTCCTGGAAAAGCGAGATTCTCAGGCCATGAAAAGTGCAGTGACCATCCATCTCCATCATGCCGTATGGAATGAAGAACTGCCATGGGAAGATGAATAAGCAGGAAATAACAGAAATAATCAAGAAAAATGTGAAAATAGGATTGACAAACAGGAAGAATAGATTATAATAGTTGTATGACAAGTTGATAAAGACATCATACAACTATTAATAATTATATTTTAGGAGGATTTATCATGGAACAGGCAAGAATGTTTTATCAGGAAGATTGTAATCTGTCTCTCTTAGAGGGCAAGACCATCGCAGTTATCGGCTACGGCAGCCAGGGACATGCACATGCACTGAATGCAAAAGAGTCAGGATGCAACGTTATCATCGGACTTTACGAAGGCAGCAAGTCATGGAAAAGAGCTGAGGAGCAGGGCTTCGAAGTTTACACAGCAGCAGAAGCAGCTAAAAAAGCAGATATTATCATGATCCTGATCAACGATGAATTACAGGCTGATATGTACAAAAAGGACGTTGAGCCAAATCTGGAAGACGGCAACATGATTATGTTTGCTCACGGTTTCAACATTCATTTCGGATGTATCGTTCCTCCAAAGAACGTTGACGTTACCATGATTGCTCCTAAAGGACCTGGACATACCGTACGTTCTGAGTATCAGGCAGGCAAAGGTGTTCCTTGTCTGGTAGCTGTAGAGCAGGATGCTACCGGCAAAGCATTAGATATGGCACTGGCTTACTCACTGGCTATCGGCGGAGCAAGAGCAGGCGTTCTGGAGACAACCTTCCGTACAGAGACTGAGACAGACCTTTTCGGCGAGCAGGCAGTACTTTGTGGTGGTGTTTGTGCACTTATGCAGGCTGGTTTCGAGACTCTCTGCGAAGCTGGTTACGATCCGAGAAATGCTTACTTCGAGTGTATTCATGAGATGAAACTGATTGTAGATCTGATCTACCAGTCAGGATTCGCAGGAATGAGATATTCTATCTCTAACACAGCTGAGTACGGCGATTATGTTACAGGTCCTAAGATCATCACAGATGAGACGAAGAAGACCATGAAGAAAATCCTTTCTGACATTCAGGATGGTACTTTCGCAAAAGAATTCTTAGTAGATATGTCTCCAAGCGGACGTCAGGTTCACTTCAAAGCCATGAGAAAACTGGCTGCTGAGCACTCAGCAGAAAAAGTTGGTGAAGAAGTTCGTAAACTGTACAGCTGGAGTGATGAAGCGAAATTCATCAACAACTAATCTTAATAGTAGCATAATGAGGAACAGGGCACTTAGTTGTCCTGTTTCTTTTTTTGCATTTTTCTGTTGACAAACCAATTGTTAACTGATATATTTATTTTGGTTAACAATTGGAGGAGGAGAGAAATAATGAAGACGAAAGACATGATTTTAACAGCCATGCTTACGGCAGTGTTGGCGGTGCTGTCAATTATTAATATTCCCATGCCGTCCGGTGTGCCGATCACACTGCAGACTTTTGCGGTGGCTCTGTGCGGCTATGTGCTGGGCAGCAAATGGGGAGCTTTATCTACCTTTTTATATGTATTGATCGGTACCATAGGGGTGCCGGTGTTTGCAGGAATGCAGGCTGGTGTCGGCATACTGCTGGGGCCGACAGGTGGATTTCTGTTTGGATTTATTCCGATGGCTTTTCTTGCCGGACTTGGCATTAAGAGCAAAAATAAGATTATGCCTGTTATATGGGGAATGCTGGGACTGGTTGTCTGCCATATCCTGGGGACTGTCCAGTTTAGCATAGTTACAGGTACAGGCTTCGGTGCATCGTTCCTGCTGGTATCCGTGCCGTATCTGGTGAAGGATGTATTGTCTGTGATCGGTGCAGTTCTGGTGGCAGTGGCTGTCCGCAAAGGGCTCCGCAGTGCCAACTTGTTAAGTCATGAGCAGGCCGCGTGAGCCATTGATGCTCCGCGGGCATCATCTGCTTTGCACAGGACTGTTCGTGGGAGCAGGATACAGTGACGACTTCTCCGAGAACATGAGCAGGATCGTTGGACAGCTGCAGGAGAATCCATCCATACAATTGGTGTGCAGACCGGATGCTATATGTACTGCCTGCCCCAAAAGCGTGACGGAGGAAGAGACGCAGGATTTCTGTGATCAGGATTCAGTCAGGAGCATGGACAGAATTATCTTAGAAGCATTACATATCGAAGAAAATCGATGCGATACTTATGAAAATATTATGAATCTGGTACGTGAGCGTATGAATGAAGAAATATTCCAGAAATGCTGCGGTTCCTGCAGCTGGTACAAAAAGGGATTTTGCTCTTATGAAACATACAGGAAGCGGATCATGAAGAAAGAGGCGGATTGAACACCGCTTCTTTTTGTGTTGACAATGAGCCAAGTGACTCGTGATTGCACGAAAGTTTATTTGACATAATTCATTAATCTTTACAAAGAAATATTAAAATGTGACAAAAAAATTACATTTCTGTGTATTTGCTCATTTTTGCTGGGAAGTATAGGGGAATTATGATATACTGATTTAGAAAGTTTAAAAGTTAAAGTATGGGGTATGATATGGGAAGCAATGAAGGACAAGATTTAGGTAAGAACATAGAGGCGCAATTAGAGGATTTGCTGGGGGTACCGCTGGAACCGCAGGCAGAGAAAAAACCGGAGACAAAGGAGCCGGAACCGGAACCACCCAAAAAAGAAAAAAAGAGCAAAAAGACGAAAAAGGGCAAAAAGTGGAAGATAGCAGGCATTATCGCAGGTGTGATCCTTCTGGTCGGCATCTGTGTGTATGGGGGATTTGCTTATTATTATCACGATAAATTCTTTCAGGGAACTATAATTAACGGCACCGACTGTACAGAACTGACGGTCGCCCAGGCGGAAGACTTTATTCGCGGCGAAGTGGAAAAGTATTCTATTCAGTTGACTTTCCGGGATGATGCGTCAGAGGAGATCACAGGGGAATCCATCGATTATGCCTATGTCTCTGACGGAAGCGTGGCAAAGATAAAAAAAGAGCAGAATGTATTTTTATGGATCAAAGGATTATTCACCACCGAAGAACATCAAGTGGCGAAGGGGATTTCTTTTGATGAAGCATTATTAAAGGAAAAGATGAATAGTCTGACACATCTTCAGTCGGACAATCAAATAACACCGGAGGACGCATATGTGGACTTTGTGGACGGTTCTTTTCAGGTGGTTCCCGAGGTAGTGGGATCAAAACTTAACAGTGATACGCTTTTTGATCATCTGAAGGAGGCAGTTGCAAACAGTCAGACTACAATAGCGGTGCCGGATACGGGCGCGTATATAGGACCAGGAGTTTTAAGTGATTCGGCCGATCTGGCAAAAGAATGTGAGCAGTTGAATTATTACGCAAAGGCTACCATTACCTACGAACTGCCCCAGGGGGATCAGATCCTGGACGGAAACGAGATCAAGACCTGGCTGACCAGGACCGAGGCCGGAGATTATACGATCAGTGAGGAAGTGCTGACACAGCATGTCACAGATTATGTGAAAAAAATTGCCGAAGATACCGACACAGTGGGGAAAGAGCGTACCTTCCATGCCACATTAAATGGAGATATCACAGTGAGCGGTGGCTCTTACGGCTGGAAAGTAAACCGGAAAACGGAGATCGCACAGCTGAAGGATGATATCCTGAACAATCGCACAGTCAGCAGGGCACCTGCCTATACTTCGGAGGAAGTTACCAAAAAGGATGACAACAGTGGTTTCGGCGACACCTATGTGGAAATCGACCTTGGCAATCAGCATATGTGGTATTATATCGATGGAAAATTATATGTGGAATCAGATCTGGTCAGCGGAACAGCAACAAAAGCGGACCGGAAGACACCGGGAGGTATTTTCCGGCTGACTTACAAACAGCGGGATAAGGTCTTGCAAGGCCGTTTGACTGCGGACGGTGTACCGGAATACCAGTCACCGGTTTCCTACTGGATGCCGTTTAATGGCGGTATTGGAATGCATGATGCCAGCTGGCGTGGAAGTTTCGGGGGTACGATCTACAAGTATTCCGGATCACATGGATGTATCAATCTGCCAGCGAAAAAGGCGGCAGCCATTTATGAAAAGATAGACAAACAGACACCGATTATTTTATATTATTAAAAAATACCCGCAGCATTTGGGATATAACAGATGCTGCGGGTATTCTTTTAATCAAAAAGCGTAGTCAAATCCATAAGCTTCGATATAGTATAGTCTGGTTCTTCCACAGAGCCAAAACCGTAATCGGCGAAAACAAAGGGAAGTCCGGCTTCTTTGGTAGCGGTGTAATCACCCAGGGTGTCGCCTACGTACACAGCTGCCTGCAGATTATGCTTCCGCACGATCTCGCTGATATTAGAGGCCTTGGGATTTCCCGTATCGCCGGGACACAGGTGATCTTCGAAGTACGCTCCAAGCCCGGTGGCTTTGAGGAATACTTCGATATAGCCGGCCTGACAGTTGCTTACAATATAAAGCTTATATTTCGGGCTTAAAAGCTGCAGCACCTTTTCAAGTTCCGGGTATGGTTCCGGCGGGGTGGCAAGCAGGGCTTTGTGTTCCACCTCGATGCACATGTCCAGAAGCTCGGACTGGCGCTCCGGTGTAGCCTTTGGGAACAGTGCCCGGGCAATGTCCGGGAGTAATTTGCCAAACTGACCCTTCAGTACCGTATCGTTCATTTCCATATCCGGGTCATATTCCCGGTGAATCAGATCCCGCCAGGCATCCGCCACAACAGGTGTGGCATCCCACAGGGTGCCGTCTACATCAAAAATAATGCTGTCCATAATATTCTCCTCATTTCCGTATTCTATGGTCATTGTATATAAAAACTTTATGAAATGCAATGTTTATTTTGATTTTTGTGGCCATTTGTGGCACAATAGTAATATGTTAGAGAATATAGTAGAGCCACTTCTACAGTGGTACAAAAAAGATCATAGAATGCTTCCCTGGAGGGAGTCGAAAAACCCATATTTCATATGGATTTCAGAGATTATGCTGCAGCAAACCAGAGTGGAGGCGGTCAAGCCGTATTTCCAACGGTTCCGCACTGCATTGCCCACGGTAAATGATGTGGCCGACTGCGAGGAGGAACGATTGCTGAAACTCTGGGAAGGGCTGGGGTACTACAATCGTGTCCGCAATATCCAGAAGGCGGCTGTGGTGCTGAAAGAGCAGTATAATGGTGCATTGCCGGAGGACTATGAATTATTAAAATCTCTGCCCGGTATAGGGAATTATACGGCGGGAGCCATTGCTTCCATA
This sequence comes from Lachnospiraceae bacterium, assembly GCA_028692975.1. Classification (GTDB taxonomy): domain Bacteria; phylum Bacillota; class Clostridia; order Lachnospirales; family Lachnospiraceae; genus JALENY01. The sequence goes on along the minus strand of JAQUWF010000003.1, from coordinate 66,770 downwards.
GCCTTTGGCATACCCGTTCCGGCCGTGGATGGGAATGTCCTGCGGGTCATATCCAGAGTGGAACTGCGCAGGGAAGATATCATGAAGCAGTCTGTGCGCCGTAAGGTGGAGGAAGATCTGCTGGCCATCATGCCGCCCGACGCCTCAGGAGATTTCAATCAGGCTCTTATGGAGCTGGGAGCCATGGTCTGTCTTCCGAATGGCCTGCCGGAATGTGATAGGTGTCCGCTGATAGATCAATGCAGGGCCTATGCCGAAGACTGTGTCATGGAACTGCCTGTGAAAGCACCAAAAAAGGGCAGGCGCATAGAGGAGCGGACGATCCTGGTGATTCAGGACGGTGACCGGGTCGCTATCACCAAGAGACCAAATAAAGGATTGCTGGCAGGGATGTATGAACTGCCGAATCTGGAGGGGCATCTTACCGAACAACAGGCGGTGGATTTTGTAGAAGGGCTGGAACTTACCAGTTTGCGTATCCAGCCGCTGGAGGAAGCGAAGCATATTTTCTCACATATTGAATGGCGGATGATTGGATACGTGGTGCGTGTGGCATCATTGGAAAAGACAAGCCATCAGGGGTATTATTTTGTAAATCAAAAGGAGACGGAGGGCAGATATGCCATCCCGGCTGCTTTCGCCGCATATACCAGATATATGAATATTCGGCTTGGACAAACAAAATACAGACAGGAAGAAAGGGAGAGACAACAATGAAGTTATTGTCAATAGCAGTGCCATGCTATAATTCAGAGGCATATATGCGCAACTGCATCGAATCGTTGCTGGCAGGGGGAGAAGAAGTAGAGATTATCATCGTGGATGATGGATCTACAAAGGATAAGACTGCGGAGATCGCAGATGAATATATGGAGAAATATCCGACTATCGTAAAGGCTATACATCAGGAAAACGGCGGACATGGAGCGGCAGTAAATACCGGACTTCGCAATGCCACAGGATTGTATTACAAGGTGGTGGACAGTGATGACTGGCTGAATCGGGAAGCATTTTTGAAGGTGCTGTCTGTGCTTGACCGGGTGACGCGAGGTTCCGAGACGCTGGACGCACTGATTTGTAACTACGTATATGAGAAGGTCGGGGTAAAGAAAAAGCGTGTCATGCGTTACCCCAATGCGTTTCCAGCAGACAGGATATTTGGCTGGGACGAGGTGAAACCGCTTGGTAAGAGCAAATATGTGCTCATGCATTCACTGATCTACCGTACAGAATTGCTGCGTGAATGTGGGCTGGAACTGCCGGAACATACGTTCTACGTGGATAATCTGGTGGCATTCCAGCCTATGATGTACGTGAAGACCATGTACTATCTGGATGTGAATCTGTACCGTTATTATATCGGAAGAGAGGACCAGTCAGTCAATGAGGCGGTCATGCTGAAACGTATGGATCAGCAGATCCGGGTTAATAAATTGATGATCGATGCTATTGAAAGTGAAAAGATCAATCAGAAGCAGCACAGAGGGTATATCATTCATTATCTCAGCATTATTATGACTGTTTCTTCCATATTGCTCCTGCGTGCGCAGACAGAGGAAAGTTTTCAGGAGAAGCAGGAACTTTGGAAATATCTGAAAACGAAGGATGCAGTTTTGTACTGCAAGCTGCGTTATGGCCTTCTGGGCAGATTAGTGAATCTGCCGGGCAAAGGCGGACGCAAGGTATCGGTTGCCGGATATAAGCTGGCACAGAGATTCTATGGATTTAATTAATTTACAATAACGCGAAGCGAATCCGGTTCTATGGATGCAGAAAGATTCTGGTGAATGCCACCGGATTCCCCGTCCAGATGAACCGGTTTTTCTTTGCCCATATGGATGGATATGGATTTGCAGCGAAGCATATGTACTCCTTTTAGGTGAGTGTGTTTGCCCCAAAAGGCTGTTGGTAAAAGAAAAAGTATCTTAAAGCGGGGCATGTCACCGACAAGGCAGACATTTAAATATTTGTCATCATTTTTGGCACCAGGACATAATTTCAGGCCGCCGCCCTCAAAGGGCTGATTCATGACCGCGGCGAAGTAAGAGCGGTTTAGGGCAATGCGGCGATTCCCATCCATGCGTATGGTCATGGGACATGGTTCATAGAGGAAAATCTGCTTTGCAGCGATGAGCGCATAAGTCAGACTTCCCAGCCCGATTTTGTTCAGCATTTTTTTGATGTTGGATGCCAGGGCTTCGTGGCAGATGCCGGCATCAAAGCCGATACCGGTGCTCACGCCGAAGCGGCTCTTTTTGGTGCCCCGCGTGACGATGCCAAGATCCATCTGGCGGAACTGCTTTGGCTCCAGAATATGGCGCAGCGCAGTCAGTGTATCAGCAGATATGCCCATGCCACGGGCAAAATCATTCCCAGAACCGGTGGGAATGTATCCAAAGGTAATGGTGGTGACATTACGTATGCCGGATAACAGCTCATGGATCGTGCCATCTCCGCCTACGCCCACAAGGGTGCAGTCCGGGTGCGCTTCGGTGATCTGTGTGGCAAGTTTTTCCGCATGACCGCGGTACTGAGTAAAAAACACTTTGTAAGAAAACTGACGCATCTCAAGTTCGCTATGGATATCAGACCAGATATCTCTTCCTTTTGACGACTTTGATTTTGGATTTACGATAAAATAGTACATGATTTGACCCTCCATATGTCTATTGTAGCAGGTTGGAACAGGGGACGCAATCCTGGGATTTTTGTAGCATTACCCAAAAAGATAATTACAGGTGTTATTGAATATAAAATTAATATGGGCTATTATGAAATAAAATATCAATCATGCATATGAAGGGACGAGTTATGGATGAAGATTTGATTTATGAGATTTTGTCAGTGGTGGAGGAGATACCGGAGGGGTGTGTGGCTACTTATGGTCAGATTGCAAAACTTATTGGCAGGGATAAAAATGCCCGGCTGGTGGGGAAAGTTTTGAGCAGTGCGCAGTATTATGGCGACTACCCATGCCACCGGGTAGTCAATCATGCAGGAAGACTTGCACCTGGCTGGGCGGAACAGGGGGGCCTGCTGGAAAATGAAGGGGTGCAGCTAAAGGATGACGGCAGGGTTGATTTGAAACAATATCAATGGGAATGCTGAGCAAATATGAGCGGAAACAATACAATAATACATGTTCCAATGGACAAGACTTCTACATATCATAAAAGGATAGGATATGTGGAGGATTTTTATGGCATACACAATAGTTTTGGATGCGGGACATGGGGGAAATGATCCGGGTGCAGTGTATCAGGGCCGGCAGGAAAAGGACGATAATCTGCGGCTGGCATTGGCAGTGGGAGAGATTCTCAGCCGAAACGGGATCGATGTGGTCTATACAAGGACAGAGGACACGTATCAGACACCTTTTGAGAAGGCAACTATTGCGAATAATAATGGTGCGGATTATTTTGTTTCCTTTCATAGGAATTCCAGTGCGGTGCCGGGGCAGTATGACGGAGTGGAGACGCTGGTGTATGACAAGAGTGGCATAAAGTATGAGATGGCGGAAAATATCGATGGTGCACTGGCCGGACTTGGCTTTAAGAATCTTGGCGTGAAGGAACGGCCAGGGCTGGTGGTGCTGCGAAGAACGCAGATGCCGTCACTTTTGGTGGAAGCAGGATTTCTGAATAATTCCGGGGATAATAAGCTGTTTGATGAGAAATTCGATGCCATTGCAAAAGCCATTGCGGCAGCAATTTTGGGAACACTTGATATGGAAACAGACATGGATACAGGAATGAATAACGGAATGAATGCAGGAATGAACAGCAGAATGGATGCAGGAATGAACAATGAAATGGGTGCAGGGATGGCCAGCAGCATGAATACAGAAACGACCGGCAGAATGAATAATGGCATGAACCCAGGTATGAACAGTGGCATGAACCCAGGTATGAACAGTGGCATGAACCCAGGTATGAACAGTGGCATGAACTCAGGAATGAACAGTGGCATGAACCCAAGAATGACCGGCAGCACAAACCCCGGAATGACCAACGGTATGGGCGTTCAGGGTGGCGGCAATTGGTCTAATCAGCCTGATTGGCAGGATGATCCCATGAATCCAGGCGAGCGGCTATACCGTGTGCAGGTAGGTGCATTCAAGAATAAGGAGTACGCTGATAATCTGCTCTATGAACTGGAAGATAAGGGATTTCCTGCGTTCCTTCTGTATGAGGATGGCGTCTACAAGGTACAGGTAGGTGCATATCGGCAGTTGGGCAATGTGATCAAGCAGGAGCAGCGTCTCCGCAGAGCAGGCTACAGTACCTGGATCACCACATAAAGGATCAGACACCAAGGCCATCAAGTGCTTGGACGACGGTGGGAATGTAAAAATGCATGCTTGCTAAAAAACGACAAATGATTTAAGATGAAAACATGAACGAAAGATTTTATGAAAACCTAACGAATTTCATATTTGTGGAAGATAAGCCGGAACCTTCAGATGTTATTTTTGTTCCAGGTAATGGATATCCACAGCCAGGAGAAGAGGCTGCCCGTCTGTGGAGAGAAGGCTTTGGCAGATGGATTCTGCCATCGGGAAGATATGCGGTCCATGTGGGACATTTTATGGGTGTACAGTCCAGTCAGGAAAAATATGACAAGGATTATGGAACGGAATGGGAATTTATCCGGGATGTGCTGCGGATAAACGGAGTGCCGGAAGATGTGATCCTGCGGGAAGACCGGGCCACATTTACCTATGAGAATGCCATTAACAGCAGGAAAGTGACGGATGCGGCGGGGATTTCTGTGAGAAAAGCAATTATCTGCTGCAATACCACCCATGCAAGACGGTGTCTTATGTATTATCAGCTGCTCTATCCGAAAACGGAATTCTATGTGTGCCCGGTGGTGGCCGATGGGACGGATCGGTATAACTGGTATAAGTCAGAGAAGGGCATCAGTAAAGTGCTGGGGGAAGTACAGCGGTGCGGTGAGCAGTTTGAGACGATTATTAGAGAAATGTCGGTGTGAATATAAAAAAGATTACTTTGCGCAAAAACAAAGTAATCTTTTTTCATGTTAAAATCAATCGTCGTGTTCGTGATCGTCGTCTGTGTCTTTCTCAACAACTGGCTCCGGAAGATAGATGTGGACTTTGGTGATGCGGTTTTTGTCTACTTCGTCTACCACGAAGCGGACGCCGTCTTCCATATCTACATATTCGCCTACCAGCGGCAGGTTATCCTCAGAATGTTCGATGATATAGCCGCCGATGGAATCGTATTCTTCGGAATCCAGATCCAGGCCCAGTTCTTCATTCAGTGTGTCTAATTTGACGGAACCCAGGGTAGAGTATTCGCGGTCCTCGATGATCTCGGTGATCTCTTCCTCGTCGCGGTCTATATATTCATCATGAATATCGCCAACAATCTCCTCCAGCAGATCTTCCAGTGTGATCAGGCCAGCTGTAGCACCGTATTCGTCAATGACGATGGCGAAGTTGATGGATTTGGCACGCATCTCATCCAGAAGAGAAGAGGTCTTCTTATGTTCATAAGTGAAAAAAGGCTCCCGCATTACATCTTTTACAGAAAAATCCTCTTTGGAATCAATGAGCAGCAATTCTTTCATGTTCAGGATACCCACGATCGTGTCTGTGGTGTCCTCATAAACAGGCAGACGTGTGAAACGGTCCTGCTTGAACTGCTCGATCAATTCGTCGTAAGTAGCATCGATGCTGATAAAAGCCATATCGATACGGGGAATCATAATATCCCGTGCCTGGGAATCCCCAAAGTCCACCACGTTGTTGATCATCTGGCGTTCTTCGCTTTCGATAACTCCGTCCTCATGGCTGACATTGACCAGAGTACGAAGTTCATGCTCGGTCATGGTATTTGTCTTTTTGTTGGGATCAACACCCAGCAGGCGCAGCACCAGCATGGACAGCCCGTTGATAATAAAAATAACCGGGGTCAGTATCCACATAAGGAAAGAAATCACCTTGGCATATGCCAGGGACAATTTTTCTGCGTGGATGGTAGCCATGGTCTTTGGTGTGATCTCACCGAAAATCAATACCAGTATAGTCAAAATACCGGTGGCAAATCCTACTGCCATGCTCCCGAATAAACTTATGGCCAGGGTAGTAGCGAGGGCTGAGGCACTGATATTGACGATGTTGTTGCCAATCAGTACGGCACTGAGCATCTTGCCCCGGTCCTCAATGATTTTTAATAAAATGCGGGCACGTTTGTTGCCCTGTTCTGCAAGACTCATGATGCGAATCTGATTTACGGTTGTCATGGCTGTCTCCGCAGAAGAAAAAAATGCAGACAATAACAGCAAAAGTACCAGACAACCTATTTGTATGGCGTCACTTGAATCCAAATAGTTCACTCCTTCTTTATTATAACTATAGGGAAAATATACACGATTCTATGAGAAAATGCAAGGGCTACGTTTTTTCTTGCCCATTATTATAAATATGTGCTATACTATTTAGTACTTGCGAAGAACTTTTACAGGGGCAAGTAGTATTACTGTGCACGGAGTGAGCAGTAATGAAATGTTGATTGCATAATCTGAGGTGAATAATATGAGAAAAAATTTAGGGAAAAAAATTGGCGTTCTGGTTATGACGGGGCTGCTGACTATATCAAATACAATGTTTGTGCCGCTGGCAGCCGAACAGACTGTACCAGCAGCTACGACAGAAAATGCAGCGAAGAGCCTTGTTTCCTTGCCGAAGGGACTTACCATGGCAGAGCCTGCAGAACTGGGGACCATTGCCCTGACAGAATCAGCGGGATGCAAGGGAAACGGAACCTTCGCCTGGGCGGACAAGACCAAGGTGCCTACCAAAGGCATTGGTACATATGAAGTGGTTTTCACACCTGCTGATGCGCAGGATTACTCACAGGAAAAAGGCTGGGACGCGGCGGCAAAGGTAGTTCGCCGTTATGTGACCGTGACCTGCACCAGTTTAAAAGCAGCGGAGGAGGCAGCACTTGCCACACCGACACCGGAAGTGACGGAAGCGCCGGCAGCAACAGAAACACCGGCAGTGACAGAAACACCGGCAGCAACAGAAATACCGGCAGTGACAGAAACACCGGCAGTGACAGAAACACCGGCAGCAACAGAAACACCGGCAGCAACAGAAACACCGGCAGTGACAGAAACACCGGCAGTGACAGAAACACCGGCGGCAACAGAAACGCCAGCAGTGACAGGAACACCAGCAACAGAGACACCTGCAGTGACTGAGACACCGGTACAGGAGGATCCCGCACTGGTGACTATAGCACCTGTAAAAGATCCGCTGGTGAACCCAGAGGAGACACCTGTAGTCACAGAGACACCTGCAGTTACGGAAACTCCTGAAGCAACCCAGGTACCCGTAGTCACTATACCAGCATCCACGGCGACCTCCGCAGAACAAACTGTTCCAGTAGCCACCGAGGAAGAACAGCAGAAACTTCTTGCACAGCAGGAAGCCATGGCAGCGGAGAATCATACCAGCAACGGTGTGACCGTGATTGGCGATATTCCCTGGTATGTGCAGCTGCGCGTATCCTTCAGCAATGACACGGCAGGCTATGCGAAACCGGATATCGAGACGATCCTTCCGGTGGAAATGACCTTATGGAATACATTGACAGACAGCGAATATTATCTTCCGGCTGGACAGAGTGTGACGATCAGCATGACGGCACCGGCGGACCTTACCTTATACGATGGACTTGTAGTGGTGCATTATCTGGATGCATCGCATTACGAACTGATCGAACTAAGGGTAAATGGAAATACCATAAGTTTTGATACCAGTTCATTCAGCCCCTTTGATATTGCGGGCAGCACTGTACTGGTAGGCGGGACGACCACCACAGCTACCGCGGGCAAGACGAACAATTCCGGCAGCAGCACGACAACAAACACCAACAAGACGAATACCACGAATACGACCAGCAATAAGCACAATGCGTCCGGTTCAAGCAACAGCAGCAGTTCTTCCGAGAAGACGACAGCCAGCAGCTCTACCAGCAAAAAGACGAGCACCAGGACCTCTTCCAAGAAGTCAGCATCGACTAATCCGAAGACTGGTGACAACGCAAATGCAGTATTGTATTACGTGATCGGCGGCATCGCTTTACTGCTCTGTGCAGGCGTTTTCGTATACTCTGTTCTTTCCAAAAAGAAGAAAAAATAGCAGGCATAGACCGTACAACCCTCCCATATAGTTTATGGGAGGGTTTTTCTATGGAACAAAATAGAATGTTTGGACAAAAGATATTCTGGCTGGTCAAGGGCATGATCTTCGCCTATGCTGTCACGGGAATATTACTGATGCTGCTGGCTTTCCTGTTATACCGGATGGATTTGTCCGAGCAGATGGTATCCATGGGTATCATGGCCATATACACGGTGTCCTGTTTTGTCAGCGGCTTTTACATAGGACACAAGAGGCAGAACAAGAAGTATCTGTGGGGGCTTCTGGAAGGACTGCTTTATTTTGTTCTGCTGCTTTTGATCTCCTACATGGCAGGGCCAGGGAAATCTACGGATATGCAGCATATTTTAATTTCACTGGGACTGTGTCTGGCGGGCGGAACACTTGGCGGGATGTTATCATAAAAAATACTTTGAAAAATCCATAGTATGTGCTATAATAAACGAAATAAGCCGTGCGATACGTCATAGAGCAAGGCTAAAATAACTTCAAGGAGGATAATGAAATGACACATATTAAGACATTAAATACCAAAAATCTTCAGAATACAGTGAAAAAAGGTGGTTGCGGCGAGTGCCAGACTTCTTGTCAGTCAGCTTGCAAGACTTCATGTACAGTAGGAAATCAGAGCTGCGAGAGCCAGAAATAAACACTGGATATACGATTACAGGAAGCAGCGGTTCACGCCGCTGCTTATTCTATGTTTGCGCTAAAGGAGAGTTATGCTAATTCATCGATATAAAAATAACGGCTACAACATTGTCATGGATATCAATAGTGGTTCCGTGCATGTGGTAGATGAACTGGTCTATGATGTGGTCGGTATCCTGGAGAATGAGAAGGATACGGACAAGATCGTGGCACAGCTTCAGGATAAATATACCAGAGCTGATATTGAGACAGCTATCGCGGAATGTGAGGAACTGCAGGAGGCAGGCATGCTGTTTACGGAGGATGTCTACCGCAATGCCATTACTGATTTCAAAAAGCGGGAGACTGTGGTCAAAGCCCTGTGTTTACATATTGCCCATGATTGTAATCTTGCCTGTAAATACTGCTTTGCAGAAGAGGGCGAATATCATGGCAGAAGGGCGCTCATGTCCTTCGAGGTAGGAAAGAAAGCCCTGGATTTTCTTATTGCCAATTCCGGCAACCGTACCAATCTGGAAGTAGATTTCTTCGGCGGGGAACCGCTTATGAACTGGCAGGTAGTAAAAGACCTGGTGGCCTACGGCCGGGAACAGGAATCCGTTCACAATAAGAAATTTCGTTTTACACTGACCACCAATGGGGTGCTGCTAAATGATGAGATCATGGAGTTCGCCAATAAGGAAATGAATAATGTGGTCTTAAGCATTGATGGACGAAAAGAGATACATGATATGATGCGCCCCTTCCGCAAGGGAGCCGGCAGTTATGATCTGATCGTGCCTAAGTTCCAGAAATTTGCAGAGAGCCGCAACCAGGACAAATACTATGTGCGCGGTACCTTTACCAGAAACAATCTGGACTTTTCCCAGGATGTGCTGCATCTGGCGGATCTTGGGTTCGAACAGATATCCGTGGAGCCGGTGGTGACCGATCCGGCGGAAGATTATGCATTGCGGGAAGAAGATATTCCTGTGATCTGCGAGCAGTACGACCTGCTGGCAAAAGAGATGATCAAAAGGCAGAAAGACGGAAAGGGCTTCAACTTTTTCCATTTTATGATAGACCTGACCGGAGGTCCCTGTGTTTATAAGCGATTATCCGGCTGTGGTTCCGGCACTGAATATCTGGCTGTTACCCCCTGGGGTGATTTGTATCCCTGCCATCAGTTCGTAGGAGAAGAAAAGTATCTTATGGGCAATGTGGACGAGGGTATCACAAAAACGGATATCGTGGACGAATTCAAATGTTGTAATGTATATGCCAAAAGTGCATGTCAGGACTGTTTTGCGCGGTTCTACTGCAGCGGCGGCTGTGCGGCCAACTCCTATAATTGTCATGGCACCATCAATGATGTCTATGAGGTGGGATGTGAACTGCAGAGAAAACGTGTGGAATGCGCTATTATGATTAAGGCGGCATTGGCAGAATAGAAAAGAAATGAAGGGAAAGAAAGACGATGATGAAAAAAAAGACAGGTGTAGTTGTTCTTATCCTGACCGTTATCATGGTAGGTTTACTTGCGTTTACCAGCGGTGTGGGGTTCGGATCAACAGGAACCGGAGCAGCAAAAAACATTAAGACCGGACTGGATCTGGCGGGTGGAGTCAGCATTACCTATGAGGCAGTAGAGGCAGACCCATCTTCCGAGGACATGGCGGATACGATCTATAAGCTGCAGAAGCGTGTAGAGGGTTACAGTGAAGAGTCACAGGTTTATCAGGAAGGCAGCAATCGTATCAGTATTGAGATACCGGGTGTATCCGATGCCAATGCAGTGCTGGAAGAACTGGGAACGCCGGGCTCTCTGTTGTTTATCGCACAGAAGGGCAGTGACGGTACTGACAACTATTCTCAGGCATACAACAGTGAGACACAGTCTTATGAATATCAGTTGAATAAGACACTGGAAGAGATTGAAGCGGACGGCAGTGTGATCATGACAGGTTCCGATGTGGATACTGCGGAGGCAGCAGTTCGCCAGGATCAGACGACACAGGCGAGTCAGTATGTGGTAAACATGACACTGACCGAATCCGGCAAGACCAAATTCGCAGATGCAACACAGATCGCATTCGAAAATAGTCAGACGATCGGTATCTACTATGATGGTACGTTCGTCAGTGTTCCTGGTGTCACAAACGGAGCAATCACTGGCGGTGAATGTGAGATCAGCGGGATGAGCAATATGGAGGAAGCAAACAATCTGGCTTCTTATATCCGTATTGGTGGACTGAATCTGGAACTGAACGAAGTACATTCACAGGTAGTCGGCGCACAGTTAGGTGAAGATGCAATCAGAACAAGTCTGATCGCAGGAGCCATTGGTCTTGTGCTGGTTATGCTGTTTATGATCTTTGTATATCTGGTACCTGGTGTGATCGCAAGTGTCGCACTGCTGATCTATACCGGACTGGTACTGGTATTGTTAAATGCATTTGACCTTACACTTACTTTGCCGGGTATTGCGGGTATTATCCTGGGTATCGGTATGGCCGTGGATGCCAACGTTATCATCTATGCACGTATCCGTGAGGAAATCACTGCCGGAAGCAGCACGAAGAATGCCATACAGGCTGGCTTCCAGAAAGCATTGTCCGCTATTCTGGACGGTAATATTACCACGCTGATCGCAGCGGCTGTGCTGGGATGGCTGGGTACAGGAAGTGTTCGTGGATTCGCCATGACGCTGGCACTTGGTATCGTGGTATCTATGTTTACTGCACTGGTGGTATCCAGATTTATTATCAAGGCTGTTTATGCAATAGGCGTGAGAGATGAGAAGTTCTATGCACGTCCGAAGAAAGTAAAAGTAATTGATTTTCTTGGCAAGAAGAAGGTATTCTTCATTATTTCCATTATCATTATGCTGGTTGGACCGATTACCATGGCTGTCCAGTCTGGAAGTGGAAATAAGATGTTAAATTACAGTCTGGAATTCGTTGGCGGTACATCTACCACGGCAGAATTTAATGAAGACTTAAGCATTGCGCAGTTGGATTCCGATGTGCGTCCGGTGGTTATGGGCGTGACAGGAGATGCGAATATCTCCATGCAGAAAGTCGTAGGCAGCAATCAGGTCGTAATCAAGACCCGCGAGCTGGATGTGACAGAGCGTGAAGCACTGAACAAAGCATTGGCAGAGAATTTCCAGATTGATGAGAACACGATTTCAGCGGAGAGTATTTCTTCTACGATCAGTAATGAAATGAGAAGTGATGCCATACTGGCTATTGCGGTGGCAACACTGTGTATGCTGCTATATATCTGGTTCCGATTCAAGGATATTCGTTTTGCATCCAGTGCGGTGCTGGCACTGCTCCATGATGTATTCGTTATACTGGCATTCTATGCAGTATCCAGAATCTCCGTGGGCAATACCTTTATCGCGTGTATGCTGACTATCGTTGGTTACTCCATCAATGCGACCATCGTCATCTTCGACCGTATCCGTGAGAATATGCACGGCATCAAGAAAAACGAGGATATCAAAGATGTGGTTAATGCAAGTATCAGCCAGACGCTGACCAGAAGTATTTATACTTCCCTGACCACCTTTATCATGATTGCCGTACTGGCTGTCATGGGCGTGGCTTCTATCCGTGAGTTCGCTATGCCGATCATGGTTGGTATCGTTTGCGGCGGTTATTCTTCCGTATGCATCACAGGTGCTCTGTGGTACGTGATGAAAACGAAACTGGTAAAGAAGAAAGTTGAAGTAAAAGGCAAGAAAAAAGGCAAAAAATAAATGAAACAGTTAAGATTCCTCGCAGAAGCGGGGAATCTTTTCAATAGGAGAAATATATGGAAAAGTGGATGATGGCTGCCAAGAAGGCAGATTTCAATCAGATTGCACAGCGGTTTTCTATCGACCCGGTGATCGCCCGCATTATAAGGAATCGGGATGTGATCGGGGAGGAGGCCATAGCAGAATATCTCCATGGAGATCTGACGACTATGCATGATCCGGCACTCATGAAGGATATGGAAAAGGCGGCGGGGATCATAAGAGAGAAGATAAGGCAGAAAGCCCATATCCGTATTCTGGGAGATTATGATATTGATGGGATCATGTCCACCTTTATTCTGCTGAAAGGCTTTACCAGACTGGGCGCAAATGTGGACTATATGATACCGAACCGGATCACGGATGGGTATGGCATCAATGAACATCTGATCCAGACGGCGAAGGAGGATGGGGTGGACACCATCGTGACCTGTGACAACGGGATCGCAGCCATTGACCAGATACAGATGGCGAAGGATATGGGCATGACGGTGGTGGTGACGGATCACCATGAGGTGCAGAAAGGCCGGATACCGGGGGCGGATGCAGTCGTCAACCCAAAGCAGGCCGATTGTCCCTATCCCTTCAAGGGTTTGTGCGGCGGTGCCGTGGCTTATAAATTGATGGAGCAGCTGTTTCGCATGGAGGAACTTCCGGGGGATGCTGTTTGGGAGTATCTGGAATACGCGGCTTTTGCCACGGTGGGAGATATTATGGATCTTACCGGGGAGAACCGCGTGCTGGTAAAAGAGGGATTGAAGCGACTGAGAAAAACTTCTAATCTGGGCCTGCGAGAGCTGATGCGGGCGAATAATCTGGAGCCGGAAGATATAAAGGCTTATCACATCGGCTTTATCCTGGGCCCCTGCCTGAACGCCAGCGGAAGGCTGGATACGGCCAAGCGTTCTCTGGAACTTCTGCGCGCCGGTGAAAGGGAAGAGGCAGCGCGCCTGGCAGGGGACTTAAAAAGCCTCAATGACAGTCGCAAGGATATGACCCTTACCGGCGTGGAAGCGGCAGTAAAACAGGTGGAGGAGACGGGAATCTTACAGGACAGGGTGTTCGTGATCTTCCTTCCGGACTGTCATGAAAGCCTTGCGGGGATCATCGCCGGGCGGATCAAGGAAACTTACCACCATCCCACGTATGTGCTGACCAGAGGGGAGGCAGGCGTGAAAGGATCGGGCCGTTCCATCGAGGAATATCCCATGTTTGATGAACTGGTCAAATGTGATGACCTGCTTGGCAAATATGGCGGACATCCCATGGCAGCAGGTGTTTCCCTGGAGGAGGCCAACATTCCGCTTTTCCGACAGCGGCTCAATGCGAATTGCAGTCTGGAGGAAAAAGACTTCGTGCCGAAGGTTTCCATCGATGTGCCCATGCCCATATCCTATGTGAATCGGGAATTGATCGGGCAGTTAAATCTCCTGGAACCTTTTGGAAAGGCCAATCCAAAGCCACTTTTCGCACAAAAAGATCTGCAGGTGTTAGACAGCAGGATTATGGGGAAAAATAGAAATGTACTGAAGATGAGAGTAAGCGACGGACATGGTGCACCCATGGACGCCATCTACTTTGGAGATGTGGAACCATTGTCAGCCAGACTGCAGATGCAGACGCCGCTGACCATCGCATACTATCCCGGCATCAATTCCTATAATGGAAAAGAGTCTTTGCAGTTGATTATTCAACACTTTTATTGATTCCTTCATAAAATGATGCTATACTATTTGGGTATAAAATACGTCGTAACTGGTCATTATCTGACCAGTTACGACGCAGAAATCCATGAAAATCGCCTTGGGTGATGGGATTTCTGCTGAAGCGTTACAATACGACAAAATCAGATGGGAGCAATGTCATGAAAAAGATTGAAGATTATGTTAGAAGTATTCCGGATTTCCCGGAAGAAGGAGTTATTTTCCGGGATGTTACAAGTGTTTTGCAGGATGCGGAGGGTCTGCAGCTGGCTATCGACTCTATGGAGCATCTTTTAGATGGAACAGAAGTAGATGTAGTATGCGGAACAGAGTCCAGAGGTTTTATATTCGGCGTTCCCATCGCTTATAATATGCACAAAGCGTTTGTGCCCATTCGTAAAAAGGGCAAACTGCCATGTGAGACAGTTGCCATGCACTATGATCTGGAGTATGGTTCTGCGGAGATCGAGATGCACCGGGACTCTATCCGCCCGGGACAGAAGGTGGTTATCGTGGATGATCTCATCGCTACCGGAGGCACCATTGAAGCAAGCATTAAATTGATTGAGGGACTTGGCGGTATTGTGACCAAGGTTATTTTTCTTATGGAACTGGCGGGATTACATGGAAGGGACCGACTGAAAGGCTATAATGTTGCATCGGTAATCTGTTACGACGGAAAATAAGATATACTATGAACACTTAGAGAAATCAAGCGGAGCGCAGATTGAACTTAGTGAGAATGCACATCTGAACACTTAGCGAGGTGTTTTCGAGTTTAGTGTTCATGATATACTATGAACACTTAGAGAAATCAAGCGGAGCGCAGATTGAACTTAGTGAGAATGCACATCTGAACACTTAGCGAGGTGTTTTCGAGTTTAGTGTTCATGATATAATGAGGAGATTTTATGGGAAAAAGTGACGTTAAAACAACAGAAGAGCATGATCTCCAGAAAATCGATGCAAACCTGAAGACCATGCAGGATTTTACAGCCCCTGAGACTTTGTATCAGGAGCTTATTTCCAGTGTTCAGAAATATCATCCGTCTACAGACCTGTCCATGATCGAAAAAGCCTACAAGCTGGCACGGGATGCCCATGAAGGACAGGCACGCAAATCCGGTGAGCCCTATATCATTCATCCACTATGTGTGGCAATCATCCTGGCGGATCTGGAACTGGACAAGGAGACGATTATCGCAGGCCTGCTCCATGATGTGGTGGAAGATACGGTCATGACCACCGAGGAAGTGGGCAAAGAGTTTAACGAAGAAGTTGCTCTGTTGGTGGATGGTGTCACCAAACTGGGACAATTGTCCTATTCTGCGGATAAGGTGGAAGTCCAGGCGGAAAATCTGCGTAAAATGTTTTTGGCTATGGCCAAGGATATTCGTGTCATATTGATCAAACTGGCCGATCGTCTGCATAATATGCGTACGCTTGGTTATATGACCGAGGCAAAGCAGAAGGAAAAAGCCCGTGAGACTATGGATATCTATGCACCCATCGCTCAGAGACTTGGTATTTCCAAGATCAAGATCGAACTGGATGACCTGGCTTTGAAATATCTCCAGCCGGAGGTGTATTACGATCTGGTAGACAAGGTTGCTCTGCGCAAGAGTGAGCGGCAGGACTTCGTAGATCAGATCGTCGGTGAGGTGCGAGAACATGTTCAGGCGGCCAATATTGAGGCTATGGTGGATGGGCGTATCAAACATTTTTTCAGTATATATAAGAAGATGGTCAATCAGGACAAGAGCATTGAGCAGATTTATGATCTGTTCGCTGTGCGTATTATCGTTGAGACTGTGAAGGACTGCTATGCGGCTCTGGGTGTGATCCATGAGATGTATAAGCCGATTCCTGGGCGATTCAAAGACTATATCGCTATGCCGAAGCCCAATATGTACCAGTCTCTGCATACGACTTTGATCGGACCCAAGGGGCAGCCTTTTGAGATCCAGATCCGTACCTTTGAGATGCACAAGACAGCAGAATATGGTATTGCAGCCCATTGGAAATATAAGGAAGCTTCAGACGGCAAGAAGACCAGCGCCCAGCAGGAGGAAGAGAAACTCAGCTGGCTGCGCCAGATCCTGGAATGGCAGAAGGATATGTCGGACAACCGGGAATTCTTAAGCCTTTTAAAGAGCGATCTGGATCTTTTTGCGGAGAATGTATATTGCTTCAGTCCGGCGGGAGACGTAAAGACACTGCCCAACGGATCGAATACCATCGATTTCGCCTACAGCGTGCACAGTGCCGTGGGGAATAAAATGGTAGGAGCCAGAGTCAACGGCAAACTGGTGCCCATCGAATATGTGATCAAAAACGGAGACCGGGTGGAAATCATCACCTCCGGGAATTCTAAGGGTCCCAGCCGCGACTGGCTGAAGATCGTTAAGAGTACTCAGGCGAAGAATAAGATCAACCAGTGGTTCCGTGCAGAATTAAAGGAAGACAACATCGTGCGCGGCAAGGATATGCTGAATCAATATGCCAAGGCTAAGGGGCATGTGATCAGCGATATGCTCAAGCCTAAATATATGGAAGCCGTTATGCACAAATATGGATTCCGTGACTGGGATTCTGTGCTGGCAGCCATCGGACACGGCGGACTGAAGGAAGGCCAGGTGCTGAACAAACTGGTGGATCTGTATGTGAAGGATCATCAGAAGCATATTACCGATGAGAAGGTGCTGGAGGCGGCGTCTGAGAATAAAGAGAAGCTTCCTGTGGCCAAGAGCCAGAAGGGCGGCATCGTGGTAAAAGGTATCCATGACGTGGCGGTGCGCTTCTCCAAATGCTGCAATCCAATCCCGGGAGATGAGATCGTTGGTTTTATCACCAGGGGCAGAGGCGTGTCCATTCACAGGACGGATTGTGTCAATGTGATCCATATGAGCGAGGCTGACCGGGTGCGCCTCATCGATGCGGAATGGCAGGGTGTGGAGAATACAGGCAGCCAGGAGGTATATTCTGCGGAAATCAACGTATATGCTTCCAACCGTACCGGCCTGCTTGTGGATATTTCCAAGATATTCACAGAGAAGAAGATCGATATGTCCTCTTTGAATGTGCGTACCAGCAAGCAGGGAACAGCTACTTTGTCTATTGCCTTCAGCGTACACAGCGTGGAGGAGCTCAATGTGCTCATTGAGAAGATCCGGCAGATAGACAGTGTTATGGATATTGAAAGGACGACAGGTTGATCAAATGATAGATTACACATTAAAGAAACGGGTGCTGGGGCCCGTGGGCACAAACTGCTATGTTCTGGCTAATACAGAGACGCACGAATCGATCATCATCGATCCGGCGGACGATGTGATGGCTATCCAGAATCTGGTGGAGGATATGGAGTCAGTGCCGGTGGCCATCCTTTTGACCCATGGCCATTTTGACCACATTATGGCGGTCAATGGATTGAAGAATCTCTATTCCCATGCAGCCGTATATATTTACGAGGGCGAGAAGGATATGCTGGGAAATGCCATGCTGAATTGTTCTTCCTCCATGCTGGGACAGGCATACACCACGTCCGCGGATGAATTCGTCCGTGACGGGGAGGTATTGGGGCTTGCTGGCTTTGCTATCCAGGTACTGCATACACCGGGCCATACGGAGGGCAGCGTCTGTTATTATCTGAAAGATTATGACATGCTCTTTAGCGGGGATACACTGTTCGCAGAATCTGTGGGCAGGACAGACCTTCCCACGGGCAGCGGCAGAGCCCTGCAGCAGAGTCTGCGGCAGCTTCTGGAAGATCTGCCGGATCAGGTCAAGGTCTATCCGGGCCATATGGATGAGACCACCATCGAACATGAAAAGAGGTACAATCCCTTTGCATAAGGTAGTGATACAGTTTAACAAAAATGATTTTGAATACGATGTGTATTCCCTGGTCAAAAGCTTCTATACGGAGGCAGAGGTATCCATTGCTCAGGAAGAGGTGCAGGTGACAGAGGAAATCCAGGCGGACCAGGAGACGAAGATCTGCTTGGATTATACGCCGGAGAGCATCACCATTACCGTGCGGGATGATGCACAGCAGGTTTTCGGGGAAAGCATTTCCCTGGATTATTATCTGGACCGGAAGGAAACGAAAAACCAGTTAAAGCAGCTGCTTTACAAAGGGCTATCCCAGGTGACCGGAAGGCAGCTTCCCTGGGGAACCTTAAGCGGCATCCGCCCGACCAAGATTGCCATGAAGCTAATCGAGGAGGGCAGGACCAATGTGGAGACTGCCAATTATCTCCGGGAGACATATTACACCAACCATGCCAAGACGGCACTGTGTGTGACTATAGCCAATCGGGAGCGGGATATCCTGAAAAACATAGATTATGAGCAGGGGTACAGCCTCTATGTGGGCATTCCATTCTGCCCAAGCATCTGTCTGTACTGTTCCTTCAGCTCTTATCCGCTGAAGCAGTGGACGAAGCGGGTGGATGAATATCTGGATACCCTGTGCAGGGAAATCACCTATGTCAGCCAGAAGTTTGCACATAAAAAATTAAATACCATTTACATGGGCGGTGGAACGCCAACGACTCTGGAACCTTATCAGATGGAACGGCTGCTGGCACATATACAGAAGAGTTTTTCCTTTGATTATCTGGAGGAATACACCATAGAAGCGGGGCGTCCGGACAGCATTACAGACGAGAAACTAAAGGTGATCCGCAAGTATCCGGTGACGCGTATCTCGGTCAATCCCCAGACCATGAATCAGGAGACGCTGGATATCATCGGGCGCCGCCATACGGTGGAGGATACGAAGCAGGCATTTTATCTTGCGCGGGAGAATGGCTTCGACAATATCAACATGGATCTTATCGTGGGACTTCCCGGTGAGACACAGGAGATGATGGAACATACGCTGAAGGAGATAAAAGCCTTAGATCCGGACAGTCTGACCATACATTCCCTTGCGGTAAAGCGCGCGGCAAGGCTTAATATGTTCCGGGACCAGTATAAGGAAATGTCGTTTGAGAACAATCAGAAGATCATGGATATGGCGGCAAAATGTGCCCAGAGTATGGAGATGGGGCCGTATTACCTTTATCGCCAGAAGAATATGAAGGGCAATATGGAAAACGTGGGCTATGCCAAGGTTGACAAAGCCGGGATATACAATATACTGATTATGGAAGAAAAACAGACCATCATGGCAGTAGGTGCCGGTGCGGCGACCAAACTGGTCTTCGACCGGGGCGAGCGCATCGAACGTGTGGAAAATGTCAAGGATGTGGGAATCTATATAGAACGTATCGATGAGATGATAGAGCGCAAAGAAAAAGCAATACAGACGTATTTGCAATAGGACTGGAGAAAAATGGGCATCTTACAGCAATTTCATGGCAGTGGACATATACTGGAATATGATTTGGCAGAAGAATTGAATCATGGAATCTATGTGAGCAACCTGGTTTATGATGTGGCTGGCGAACTGGGAATGCCGGAGGAACAGAGACAGGAACTGGCGATAGCAGGTATGCTGCATGATATTGGCAAGTTGAAACTTACAGGATACATCAATGGCATTGAGCCCTTGGTGGTAGAAGAAATGAAATATGTGCGTATGCATTCCAAACTGAGTTATGAGATTTTGAAGGAACGCGGTTATTCACATTTTATTCTGCAGAGTATTTTGTATCATCATGAGAATTATGATGGCAGTGGTTATCCGGATAATCTGTCCGGAGTAGAAATACCGCTGGGTGCCAGGATCATCCGTGTCTGTGATGTATTCGCGGCACTGACCACCGACAGGCCATACCGGAAATCTTTCGATATGGAAGCGGCCATAGAACTCATGATAGACGAAGTGAAGAATTTCGATATGAAAATTTTCCTCGCATTCCAGCGAGTCGCTCACACAGTGGGGCTGAAATATAAAACCAATATAACTGTTCAGTAGGTCTACGCATTTACTGCGTAGATCGTGAGAAAGTGATTCACACCAATCTAGTAAAAGGAGAGAAACAATGAGTTTGAAGAAAAAACCGGTTACCGGTATGAAAGATATTATGCCAAGAGAGATGGAGATCCGCGATTATGTCATTCACATGATCAAAGAGACCTATGCGACTTTTGGGTTTAGCTCTATCGAGACACCATGCGTGGAGCATATCGAGAACCTGTGCAGCAAGCAGGGCGGAGAAAATGAAAAACTGATTTTCAAGATTTTGAAAAGAGGGGAAAAACTCAAGCTGGAGACAGCCAAGACAGAGGCTGATCTGGTGGACGGCGGTCTGCGCTATGATCTGACCGTACCCCTTTCCAGATATTATTCCAACAATGCCAATGAACTGCCTTCTCCTTTTAAGGCACTGCAGATCGGCAGCGTATGGAGAGCGGACCGCCCGCAGAGAGGCCGTTTCCGTCAGTTTACCCAGTGCGATATTGACATTCTGGGAGATCCGACTTACCTGGCTGAGATCGAACTGATCCTGGCAACGACAACGGTTCTGGGCAAATTGAATTTTAAGAATTTCACGATCCGCATTAATGACAGAAAGATCTTAAAGGCTATGGCTGCGTACAGTGGCTTTGCGCCGGAAGAGTACGATACCGTATTTATTATTCTGGACAAGATGGACAAGATCGGTCTGGACGGTGTGGCGGAGGAACTGGCGAAGGAAGGTTATCCCCAGGAGAATATTGATAAATATCTGGCACTCTTCAAGGAGATTACCGGTGATGTGGAAGGCGTGCGCTACTGTAAAGAGAAGCTAAAAGATGTGCTGGATGCAGACAGTGCGGCGAATCTGGAGACGATCATCAACAGTGTCAACGAAGTGAAATCTGCGGACTTTAAGATTGTTTTTGATCCTACCCTGGTGCGCGGTATGTCTTATTATACAGGACCTATCTTCGAGATTTCCATGGATGAATTCGGTGGATCTGTGGGCGGCGGCGGACGTTACGATGAGATGATCGGCAAATTTACGGGACAGAATGTATGTGCATGTGGATTTTCCATTGGATTTGAGCGTATCGTTATGCTGCTCTTAGAGCGGGGCTATGTTGTGCCGAGTGCCAAAGGCAAGGTGGCATTCCTCATTGAGAAGAATATGTCACCAGAAAAGATGATCGATGTATTTAAGGAAGCGAATATCCTGCGTACCAGCGGCACACAGGTGGCTATTTCCGTAATGAAAAAGAATAAAAAATTTCAGAAAGAACAGCTGAACAACGAAGGCTATCAGGACATTAAGGAATTTTTTAATAACTAAATAAGAGGAGAATATCATGGCAGAATCAATGAAGGGCCTGCATCGGACACACCGGTGCGCAGAGGTCACCACAGCAAATATCGGAGAAGAAGTAACCCTTATGGGTTGGGTGCAGAAAAACCGTAACAAGGGGGGCATCGTATTCGTGGACTTAAGAGACCGTTCCGGTATCATGCAGCTTATTTTTGAAAATGGAAGTATCGATGAAGATGGATTTGAGAAAGCGGGAAAACTCCGCAGTGAGTTCGTTATTGCTGTAACAGGTAAAGTGGAAGCACGATCCGGCGCAGCCAATGAAAATATGGCAACAGGTGCCATCGAGATACGTGTAAACAGCCTGCATGTCTTATCAGAGGCTGAGACACCGCCATTTCCTATAGAGGAAGACTGTAAGACAAAGGATGAAATCCGTCTGAAATACCGCTATCTGGATCTTAGAAGACCGGATATCCAGTCTAATATTATCATGAGAAGTCAGGTGGCTACCCTGACCCGTCAGTTCCTGGCACAGGAAGGTTTTCTGGAGATCGAGACTCCTATGCTGATGAAGAGTACGCCGGAAGGTGCAAGAGATTATCTGGTACCCAGCCGTGTGCATCCGGGCAGCTTTTATGCTCTGCCACAGAGCCCGCAGATCTACAAGCAGCTGCTTATGTGCTCTGGATATGACCGTTATTTCCAGCTGGCAAGATGTTTCCGTGACGAGGATCTGCGTGCAGACCGTCAGCCCGAATTCACACAGATCGATATGGAATTATCTTTTGTGGACGTGGATGATGTCATCGATGTGAATGAGAGACTGCTTGCATTCCTGTTCAAGGAAGTGCTGGATGTGGATGTAGCGTTGCCAATCCAGAGAATGACCTGGCAGGAAGCCATGGATCGTTTTGGCTCTGATAAGCCGGACCTTCGTTTCGGCATGGAACTCCATGACGTATCGGATGTGGTTGCAGGCTGTGGCTTTGGCGTATTTACAGGAGCGCTGGACAATGGCGGAAGCGTGCGTGGTCTCAATGCAGAGGGCATGGGGGACATGCCCCGTAAGAAGATTGACAAGCTGGTTGATTTCGCAAAGGACTTTGGCGCAAAGGGTCTTGCTTATCTGGTTATCAATGAAGATGGTTCTTACAAATCTTCTTTTGCAAAATTCATGACCGACGAGCAGATGGCTGCTCTGGTTTCTGCTATGGACGGTAAGCCTGGCGATCTGCTGCTCTTTGCTGCGGATAAGAACAAAGTGGTTTATGACGTGCTGGGCAATCTGCGTCTGGAGATCGCAAGACAGAAAGATCTGCTGGATAAGAACGAATTCAAATTCGTATGGGTTACCGAGTTCCCTGTTTTTGAATGGTCTGACGAGCAGAATCGTTTCATGGCTATGCATCATCCATTCACCATGCCTATGGACGAGGATATCGAACTGGTGGAATCAGATCCGGGCAAGGCGCGTGCGAAAGCTTATGATATTGTACTGAATGGTACGGAGATCGGCGGCGGCAGTGTGCGTATCCATCAGGATGACGTACAGGAAATGATGCTCAAAGCCTTAGGATTTACCCATGAGCAGGCTTATGAACAGTTTGGATTCCTGCTGAATGCATTCAAATACGGAGTTCCGCCGCACGCGGGACTGGCTTACGGCCTGGATCGCCTGGTGATGCTTATGGCGAAGAAGGACAGTATTCGTGACGTGATCGCGTTCCCGAAGGTAAAGGATGCGTCTGACCTTATGTCGGAGGCTCCACAGCCGGTAGATCCAAAACAACTGGAAGAACTGGGACTGGAAATTGAGAAAACAGAAGAATAAGATATTATAATCAGAAAATGACTGGGTGTCAGAACCCGGTCGTTTTTTTGTTGTTTAATAGAGAAGCCTAAAATAATTCTCCAATTACAAAAAAATATCATCCCAAGGGAAATTTTCCTCCTGCTATAATAAAACAAAAGGCGGAGAGGGATGAAAAGATGAGTAAAATCACAGTGACAAGCACCATGGATGATATTTTGAATCTCCCGGAATTTTCCGGATTTGGACAATATCTTATGCTGGGAGCAGATGTTCCAAGGGACATGAGGTTATGTGAGATGGGAGATCATTATCCCGGATGGAATGGTACGGCCATGGCTGAAAGTGCCCGGTATCTGCGGGACCGCGTGCGTGAGGGACTGAAGGTGGACTATGATTTTGGCGGCGAGGCCGGAGAAACCGGTTTTTTGTATCTGCCGGGAGAAGCAGATCGGCCCTTTGTGATTTTGTGTGCGGGCGGTGGATATGAGAGCGTATGCTCTCTGGTAGAAGCCCTTCCTGCGGCGAAGCGCATCAATGAACTGGGCTTTACCGCCTTTATCCTGACTTACCGGGTGGGGGAGACGGATTTGTTTCCCCAACCACTGGAGGATCTGGCAAAGGCGGTGGATTATATTATCCAGCACGCAGCACAGTTTCGGGTCTGCAAGACGGATTATGCGGCGGCAGGATTTTCTGCAGGGGGACATCTTTGTGGAATCTGGGGAACGGACATGGGATGCGTCAGATACCAGATGCCCAAGCCGGCGGCACTTTTCCTGGCTTACGCACCGATGGATCTGAGTACCATGACCAGGAATGAGAGAGATGCTGCTTTTCTAACCCGGATCCTTGGGACGGAGCAGACCAGAGAACGCATGGATGCGTACAGCGTGAACTGCCATGTAAATGAGGATTATCCACCGGTGTATCTCTGGCAGTGTAAGGATGATCCGGCGGTACCTTTTTCCAACAGCCTGTGTTTGGTGAAAGCCCTGGATAAGTATCATATTCCATACCGGTTCCGACCGGTGGAGCAGGGCGGCCATTCGCTGGGTGCCGCGGACGGGACACAGGCTGAGGGCTGGCTGGATGAGGCGGTGGATTTCTGGAAAGAACAATGGAAACAGAAGGGAGAAAACAAGTAGATGGGTAATTTATTTCGTGTAGACGGTAAATTTTATACGGCCAGTGCAAAGATTCTGGATATGATACTTCTGGCTCTTATGTGGGTAGTGGGGTGTCTGCCGGTGGTGACGATCCTCACCTCCACGGCTTCCCTGTATCACACGGCTGTGAAATGTGTGCGCTACGAGAGAGGAAAGGCATTGGAAGAATTCGTCAGTGCCTATAAGAAAAATCTGAAACAGGGCGTGGGACTGACTGTATTATATGGCGCGGTGGGCACCGGGATATATTTCTTCCTGCGGTTCCTTATGGCTGGGGTAATGACTGGCTATGCCAGACTGTTTCTTCTAACCATAGGGATGCTGGTAGTGTTGTTGTACGCGATGAATCTGCAGTGGCTGATCCCGCTTTTTTCCCGACTGGACATGTCCATGGGCGCGCTGCTGCAGCTTAATTATAAGATTACAGTACGGTATTTTCTCCGCGGGCTGCTTCTGGTGCTCCTGCTGGCAGGCGTGGCTTTTGTCTGTGGATACCTGCCAGTGGGACTGGTGATTTTGCCGCCGCTTGGCATGGTCTGGGCATCTCATGTGGCGGAGCCGGTGCTTCTTAAGTGTATGCCGAAGTCTGCAGATGCGGAAAGCGACTGGAGATATGGGGGCTGACAGGAAACCAAAATAAATACTCTGTTTGCAAAAAATGTGTTCCCGACAGAAAGGAACAAACTTTTATAATAAAAACAGAAATGAGAGGAAAGAAATAGGAGGGAATGTTTTATGCGGAAATTTTATTCAAATCGGGCAAAATTAGTATTTTTGATACCGGGCTTTGCACTGTTTAGCCTGTTCGTCATTTATGCGATTTTCCCATGTTTTATCATGAGTTTGCAGAATCATAACGGCGTTGCAAACCAAGGGTGGGTCGGCTTCTTGAATTACAAGACGGCATTGACCTCAGACGTATTCTGGAGCAGCCATATCAGAACATATGGAATCCTGCTCATGGAACTTTTAATCGGTATTCCCGTGTCACTGCTTCTGGCACTGATGCTGGACCGGACCAACAAGGTAGTGCGCAATATCTTCAAATTTGCAGCACTGTTTCCATCCATTCTGTCTGTAGCAGTTATTGGTAAAATGTTTCTGGGCGTATTCAACACAGACTGGGGTATCGTCAATACATTTCTGCGGGCCATAGGCCTTGACGGGGCGGTGAATTCATGGTTGTCCAATCCAAAAACGGCCATGATCTGTATCGGTGTGGCGTATGTTTGGCAGTACATAGGATACAATGCGATCCTTTTCTACACAGGACTCAAATCTATTCCACCTGAATTCTACGAGGCAGCGACGCTGGACGGAGCGAATTTCTTCCAGATCAGCAAACGTATCACGATTCCGCTTCTGCAGGATATGTTGAAATACGTATTGACCGGTGCTACCACAGGTACGCTGGGTATGTATGGTCTGATCTCTGTTATGACGGCAGGTGGACCGGGAAGTTCTTCCAGGACGGTTCTGTATGAGATGTATTATCAGTCCTTCCAGTCCAGCCGGTTTGGATATGGCTGTGCCATCGCCTTACTGTTTTTGATCGAATGCATTGTATGGGCATGTTTGATCAACCGATTCGTAGCACATGAAGAAATAAAATATTAAGGGGTGAATGAGAATGAAGAGTGGATCAGTAAAATCAAAAGTAGGAAAGGGAGCACTGGCAGCGGTATTGTTGGCATTCTCCGTCATGTTTTTATATCCCATGTACTGGATGATCAACCTGTCTTTCAAGGACAAGATACAGGCCAGCAGTGATCCGTATGGACTCCCCACGGAGTTCCATCTTGAAAACTATACGGCAGCCTGGGGCAAGATCGATATCCCACAGGTCATGCTAAACAGTATTATTTATACGGCGGGTGCCTGTATTTTGTGTCTGGCACTCAGCGTTATGGTCGCTTACGCACTGACCAGAATGCGCATGAAGCATTCCGATTTGCTTCGTATGTACTTCACCATCGGAATGATCATCCCTATTGCAGTACTCATGATTCCGGTATACCGTCTGGTGGTGGATCTGGGGCTGAAGAATACATACTGGGCGCTTATATTGCCCTATGCGGCCTTTAATATGGCCTCGAGCATTTTGATGATATGTGCTTTTTTCCGGAATATTCCGGTGGAGCTGGAGGAGGCGGCAGCCATAGACGGATGCGGTGTATACCGGGCTTTCGTAAAGATTATGCTTCCTCTGGTGAAACCTGCTATTGTGACTCAGATGGTTATGGTGTATATTTTTGTATGGAATGAATTTTCACTGGCCAGTGTTATCGCCATGGGTGAGCAGATGCGTACGGTAACCATTGCATTATATGCATTCTTCAGTGCCTTTGATATGACACACTGGGGCGTTATCGGCGCGGCGGTTACGCTGACTACATTGCCGATCATCGTAATCTATACCCTGGGCTGCAGACAGATCGAGGGTGCCATGAGCGTTTCGGCAGGACTAAAATAAAAATATATAAAGCATGGACGTACATGTGGGCAGAAACGCTGTCTGCATGTGCGTTATCGTGCGTAAAGAGGAAAACAGTATGAAAAAGGGAATGAAACTCAAATACATTATTTTTGTGTCGACGACAGTGGTGACGGTGGCTTTGCTGCTGATCTTCTGGATGGTGTGCAACAAAAGGTTTTCCACGCTGATCACGGATCGGGCAGTGGAAGATTATCGGGAGACTACGGCGGCGAGACAGAAGAATATGGAGACGCTCATTTCTTATACGGAAGATTTTGCCAAATACATGTCCCTTGATCGGCCTTTGCAGGAAGCCATGGCCGGGTATGGGAGCATGACACCGGAGGAGCGTATCAAGAACCGGCTGACCCTGCAGAATCAGTGGCAGAAGATAAGCATCCGGCTGGTTTATTCTACTTCCAGGCTGGCCGGTATGGGTATGTATGTGGAGCGAAATCCGGTGTACTGTTTCCTGAATTCACCGTCTTCTTATGATACGGATATCATACCGGAATCCGTGCTGGAGAAGGCTGAGGAGAGCAAGGAGGTCCAGTGGACCAATCTGCTGACGCTACAGAGTATCGGTAAGTACCAGAATAAACCGGAGTATGTGTTCTCGGTAGTCAAGTCTGTGCAGAGTTCGGAAGGGGTACAGTTAGGCTCGGCGGTGGTCTTCGTGCGGGAATCCAGTTTTGCGGATGTGCTTGCAAATGCAGAAGATCCGGAGGACCGGCAGTTCTATCTGGTGGATGAAGACGACAGAGTCATAGCCGGAGGGAACAAAGAGTGCCTGTACCGCCCGGCAAAAGAAACCTTGGGGATTACGAAGGAGCAGTATACGGACTGCCTGCAGAAAAAAGAGATTCTGCTGAAGCAGCCGGATGGTGTGCCTGTGCTATATATGAGCAGCAAAATCGAGGGAACCAACTGGAGGCTGGTGGGGAAAACCGCCCTGCGTCAGGTGGCTGTGCAGCAAAGAGATCTGGGCGTGTTCATGCAGATTATGCTGTTTCTTACCATGCTGGCCACCGTACTCATTTCATGGATTGTATCAAAAAGCGTGACCAATCCTCTTTATGAACTGATCGGTGTCATGCGCAAGATCGAGTCGGGGGAGAATGAGGGGAAACCAAGATTTGCCGTGGCTGACCAGGGTGAGATGGCAGTACTTGGACAGGAATTTAATACACTTATGGACAAACTGGATGAATCAGCGGAGCAGATCTATCAGGAACAGCGGCAGAGGCGGCACAATGAGGTGAAATTGCTGCAGGCCCAGATTGTTCCCCACTTCCTGTACAATACCATGGGAATGATTTCTTCGCTCATCAAACTGGACAAGCCGGAGCGGGCGCAGGCTGCCATACAGAATCTGGTCAGCTTTTACCGGCTGTCACTCTCAGCCGGTGCCGAGACTGTATCTTTGCGGGATGAGATGGAACTGACACACAATTATCTGGTGCTGCAGCAGATGCGCTATATTGAATACGTGGAATTTACCATCGATTATGATGAGGCAGCAGCAGATTATGAGATACCAAAACTGACGATACAGCCGCTGGTGGAAAATGTATTCCATCATGGCCTGCGGCCAAATGGCGAAAAATGCAGAGTCATTATCCGGGCTATTTGGGAGGAAGAGGTACAGGAACTGATTATCACGGTCTGGGATAACGGCATGGGTATATCACCGAAACGTCTGGAAAAAATCAGGACGAGCCTTTGCACCGGAAGCAGCCTGACCAGATCCTTCGGTGTGCTGAATGTGAATCAGAGGCTGAAATTGTTATGCGGAGACAGTTTCTATATGGAAATGGACAGTGAGGAAGGGAAATGGACCAGATGCACACTGCATCTGCCCAGGAAAGAAAAAGAGGTCTGATTTATGTATAAAATACTGCTTGTGGATGATGAATATTTTGCCAGGGAGGCCCTGCGCCACACTATTACATGGGAAGAATACGGATGTACCATCTGTGGTGAGGCGAACAACGGAAAGGATGGGATCGAGCAGGCACTTGCGCTGCAGCCGGATATTGTCCTGGCCGACATCAATATGCCGTTCATGGACGGGCTGGAGATGACGGAACAGATTAGGAAACTTCTGCCGGAAACCATCTGTGTTATTGTCACTGGATACAGCGAATTCGAATATGCCAGGCGGGGCATGGAACTGGGGGTCAAATATTTCGTAGTCAAGCCTGTGGACGATGAGGAACTGATCCGAAGCGTACAACAGATGGTGGACGAACTGGATATCAGGAAAGAGCAGAAAAAGGAATATAACAGTCTGCGCTTCTGGGCAGAGAAAAATGCAGATAATAATAGAAGAAACTTTCTGCGCATGGTGCTGGAGGATGAGCCGGAAATTCCGGCAGAGCGGTTCCTCTATGAATGCGAACATCTGAATCTCCCTATTGAGAAGGGGGGATACGGCGTATGCTGCCTGAAGGTGGATGTGCGGAATCTGGTGGGATTTACCACGGCGGACTGGGACAGCAAGATTATGGATATGGTCCATCAGGAGATGGGGGAAGGCTGTTATGCAGTATACTGCTCTTACGACGGCGGTTTTATCCTTTTTGGAAATGTGTCCAGACAGGACTGGAATACTATGCAGATGCGGGCACTCATGCAGAAACTGCAGATCCGTTTCATGAAGGAAATGGTCTGTACGGTGGTTGCAGGTGTGGGCGAATATTGTGAAGATTATGGGAAAATTCCTGCTTCCAGAGCTCAGGCTGAGCAGAATATGACGGAGATCACCACCTCACCGCTGATTACGAAAATGCTGGAATACATTCATGAACATTACACAGACTCTGAACTGACACTAAATAAAATCGCCCAGGAACTGTATGCCAATTATTCGTATTTAAGTGCACAGTTTGCCAAGGAGATCGGCATGACAGTCAGCCAGTATATCCTGCGGTTCCGCATGACGCGGGCGGCGGATGCACTGTGCAGCGATGCGGGCAATATGGTAAAGATCGCCTGGAGCGTAGGATATCTGGACGTGAAATATTTCTACCGCTGTTTCAAGAAGGAATTTGGCATCACTCCATATCAGTATGTGGAACTCGTGCAGAAAAAAGAGCGGGAGAATGGTAAGACGAAACATGGGAAACCAAAATATTTGAACTGAGTACTAAAATACGATACCCCCTGAAAAAACTCCGGGGATTATAATACAATCATCAAATAAATTCAGGGAGGAAAAAAATGAAACTGAAAAAAATCTTATGTTTATCACTCTCGCTGTGCATGGCACTGGCTTTGCCGGGATGCGGAAGCAGCGAAGAAACAACAGGCAGTGACGACAAGAAGGCAGACACGACGACAGAGGCTGCAACTGAGGATGACAAGGCTGCAACAGACGACACAGCAAAAAAAGATGACAAGGCCACCGGCGGCGACAGCGTGAGCATCGCATGGGCGGAGTCGGATTCCACCCAGGTGGAGGTTATGGAGAAATACGTAAAACCTGCACTGGAAGAAGCGTTCCCGGACATCAACTTTGACTACACTGGTATTACCACAGACAAGGCAGAAGCATTAAAGACCATGAGCGCTACAGGCGAACTTCCGGACATCTTCTGTTCTGATTCCGGTATCTACGAGACGCTACTTACCGCAGGCGATTTCCTTGATCTGGCACCAGGACTGGAAAAGGATGACTGGCTGAAGACAAATTACACCAATCCGCAGCTGCTCTACAGCGGAGACACACTTTACAACGTAACCGTTGGACAGAATGACTATTACACACCGGTTATCTACTTCAACAAAGACATGTTTGAAAAATATAACATCGCAGAGCCAACTACTATGGATGAATTCGTGAGCGCCTGCCAGACACTGGTAGATAATGGGGTATATCCAATTACAACAAGCACCACATTTGCATCTTACTTCATGATGGACGCACTGATCGCAAGTTATGATCCGGAAGCGTTGAATGATCTGCACAGCCGTAAAGTTGACTGGACAGATGAGCGTATCGTGGCAGCCTTGAAGGTATTTGACCAGTTGAAAGAAATGGGTGCATTCGCACCGGATTCTGCAACCAAGGGAGACAGTGACTGTCTGGCTGAGTTCGCAAACGGAACAGCAGCTATGTGGCCGACCATGTCATGGTACAACGGCGAAGTAACTACAGACAAAGTAGACTTCACAGCAGATACCTTTAACTGGCCTTCCGGCAATGACAAATATCCTACAGGCTCTGTACAGCTCAACTGGGGCTCTGTATACGGTGGATGGGCGGTCAATGCACATGCAAAGAATACAGATACCTGCATCGATGTACTGAAAGTAATCCTTAAAGCAGAGGCACAGAGACATGCGGACAACGGACTGTCTGAGAACTTTATCGTAGAAGGCGCGAAAGAGCCGACCAACCCGCTGGAAATCAAGCGTATGGAGGCATATAAGAATGCAGATACATACAGAACATTGCTGTTTATTACCGCTATGGATGCTGCAACAAACTCAGAATTCACAACAAATCTGAGCATGCTGGTTTCTGATGACGACAGCTACCTTTCACAGAATTTTATTGATGATTTCAATAAAGCATGGGCATTAAATACAAAAGCAGCTGACTGATCAAATAGCATAATCGGATAAAAAGTAACAAAGTAAAAGGCTGCCACATTGAAGAACATCGATGTGACGGCCTTTTTTGAAGAAAGAATGCAAAAGGAGATAGAGAAGATGAACAGCAAAGAAAGAGTTATGGCGGCAATACAGCATAAGGCCGTGGACCGCATTCCCATGTTTATGGACTGCACTACCTCAGACGTGACGGAGGCACTGATCAAGGCATCCGGTTGCAATACGGAGGAAGAGATGCACGAGAGACTGCATATTGACTGCAGATGGTGCAACTGCATGGATGATTTTATAAGCGACAATGTATATAAAGAGGGAACCTCCCGGGATATGTGGGGAATCGAAAAATCCCTGTACGGCGGTATCCCTGTGGCCCACCCCCTGGCAGGGCTGGAACGTATCGAGGAACTGGATGCTTACGACCATTGGCCCAGTCCTGATCAGATCGATTATGATAAATATGTAAATAAAATGAAACAGTATGGGGATTACGCCGTATTTGGCGGCATGTGGAGTCCGTTTCTGGAGCAGGCATCTATGCTGGTAGGCATGGAGGACTTCATGATGCTTATGTATGATGAGCCAGAGGTAGTGGATGCACTGCTGGATCGGATCGTTGATTTTTATCTGGAATGCAACCGGCGTATGTTTGAGAAGGCAGGCGACCATATGCAGATCTTCTTTATGGGAGATGATTATGGTACACAGAACAGCCTTCTGTATAGTCCGGAGATGTTCCGCAGATTCATAAAGCCGAGAGCAAAGAAACTCTATGATCTGGCGAAAAGCTATGGCTATGTTGTGCAGCAGCATTCCTGTGGCAGTATCGTTCGTATTATCCCGGATCTCATCGACAATGGTCTGGACGGACTACACCCGATCCAGGTATCAGCGGCGGGCATGAAGCTGGCTGACCTGAAGGAAAAGTATGGGAAAGACCTGTATTTCGCAGGCTCTATGGATGCCATGCATCTGCTCATCGATGGCACGGTCGAAGAGATTGAGACTGCGGTAAAGGAGACTATGGGACTCTTTGACCAGGGCGGATTTATTTTCGGACCTTCCCAGGGATTTCTGCCGGAGATTCCGCCGGAGCGCATCGTCATGCTCTATGAATTGGGCTATAAATACGGACAGAAACAGAATATCTAAAGAAGAGATGGAAGATGGGGGAAGATAAGATGGAAACATATGAGATTGTGGATTTTGGAACGATCCATGAAAATAGCGGATTTCGGAAACTGACGGAGTGCAGCGATGGGAAATCCAAAGTGGGACAGGACGGCATACAGGCCATTTACCAGACAGGAGATAAGAAGGTAGAACTTTTGTGCTATGAAAACAGGACACAGGCTTATGTACATTCTTCCGTGGGGTATTCCGCCTATTATCCCATTCATCCGGTGAAAAAGGAGGAGACCCGCGCGGTGCTGATGGATCTGGACGGAACGACTGTAAAGAGCGAGGAATTCTGGATCTGGATCATTGAAAAAACGGTGGGAAGTCTTTTAGATAATACCAGGTTTTCCTTTACCGAGGCAGATATTCCGTATGTGTCCGGCCACAGCGTGACGGAACATCTGAAATACTGCATCGACAAATACTGCCCGGAGCAGTCTTTGGAAAAGGCACGAGAACTCTATTTTTATCATACGGAACTTGAGATGAGAAACATCATGGAAGGGAAAGGAAGGAAAAATGCTTTCGTTCCCACACCGGGGGCGAAGGAATTTCTGCTGAAACTGAAGGAAAAACAGATCAAGATCGGCCTGGTTACCTCAGGTCTTTACGAGAAGGCGTACCCGGAGATCCTGTCTGCATTCCAGACATGGGGTATGGGAGAACCCACGGACTTTTACGACTGCATCATCACGGCGGGCACCTCACTTGGCAGAGGACGGACCGGTACCTTAGGGGAACTGGAAGCAAAACCACATCCATGGCTGTATGCGGAGACAGCTAATGTGGGGCTTGGCATTCCTTTTGAGGAGAGAAGTCACGTACTGGGTATCGAAGACAGTGGTGCGGGAGTCAGCTCCATCCGTCTTGCCGGTTATTATACGGTGGGGATCGGCGGCGGAAACATTGTAAAGAGCGGTACCATGGGTATGTGCAATGCATACGGTGAGACCTTTGACGAACTGTTAAAATTCATATAGGAGACAAGACACATGAGTGAGAAGACGACAAATTATATTATTCCCCATACACACTGGGACAGGGAGTGGCGTTACCCTATCTGGAAAAACAGAATGCTTCTGGTGGAATTTATGGAGGAACTGTTTGATACATTAGAGAAACATCCGGACTATCAGTGCTTTCTCATGGATGGACAAGTGGCGCCCATCGATGATTACCTGGAGGTAAAGCCGGAGAATAAAGAAAGACTGGAGGGCTATATCCGGGAGGGGCGTATCGCCATTGGACCATGGTATACGCTGCCGGATCTGTATCCGCTGGACGGAGAATGCCTGGTGCGAAACCTGCTGAAAGGTATAAGGAGAGCAGAGCATTATGGCAAATGCATGAAGGTGGGCTACAATTCCTTCGGCTGGGGACAGACGGCACAGTTCCCTCAGATTTATGATAAGTTTGGTATCAACTTTATTATCTGTGCGAAAAAAGTTTCCAAGGATCGGGCACCGGAGAGTGAGTTTATGTGGGAAGGTCCCGACGGCACCCGCGTACTGACCAGCCGCCTGGGGGACAATGCCAGAGCGAATTTCTATTTTTATACGTATCTGTACAGCAAATACGGACTCAACTGCTTGAGCCATGAATTTGCCTACAAGCCGGAAAATTCCGGCACTGCACTGCACAATGCTGCTGTGGGTCATGCAGATGAGGACTTTTTTATGATCGAAGGCCGACAGACTTATGAGGCAGAGCGGTTGAAAAAAGGGTTTGAAGACGCAGTGCGGGGCACGGAAGATACGGTGGCAAAGCATGACCGTCTCTATCTGGACGGCACGGATTTCTCCACGCCACATCCGGAACTTTCGGATATGCTGAAGGACCTGCGGGAAACCTTCCCAGATCAGGACTTTGTAAATACGCGTCTGGAAGCGTATGCAGACCGGATGCTGGAAATACTGGATACGGACACGCTGCGGACTGTGTACGGTGAGCTGCGCGACGGTCCATCCTGTGACTGCTCCGGCAATGCGCTGGCATCCCGTATGTATTTGAAACTGCTGAATAAAGAGGCGGAGAATTTGCTGATTCATAAAGCAGAGCCTTTTATGACCTGCAATCTGCTGCTGGGTAACGGCTATGAGTATGGTTATCTCAGTAAGGCATGGGATTATCTGCTGAAGTCCCATCCACATGATTCCATCAACGGAGTTACCCAGGACAAGACGGCGGATGATGTGGAATACCGCCTGAATCAGGTGCTGGAAATGGGGCAGGTGCTGTGTGACAAAGCGGTAGGCAGTCTGGCGAAGTCCATGGACTTCGGCCCGGAACTGGATGGCAAACAGACGATCCTTGTTTTTAATCCACAGCCTTATGAGACAAAAGAAATCTGCAGGGTATCTGTGGCGACCCCGCAGGAGGATGCGGTATGGAGTCTGACGGCTCATGATATACATGGCAATCCATTGAAAATTCAGGAAATCAGCAGAGATGAAAAAACGTTCCCGGTACATGATATGGAAGCACGTCCATGGCCTTATGCAGCAGACCGCCACGAGCTCTATGTGGAGACCGGTGTGATTCCGGCTATGGGCTACAAGGTCATCGTGCTGGAGCCTGATTCCACATTTTCCAGAACACATTTCTACTGGATGGAAATGAGACGTTCCCAGGGGCACGATATCTGTGCTTCGGATAATGTACTGGAAAATGAATATCTGAAAGTGACCGTCAATGAGAATGGAACGCTGAACATGCTGGACAAGCATACAGGGGAGTGTTACGACGGCCTGCACTATTTTGAGGATGCAGGGGATGTGGGAAATTACTGGGCGTATTACCCGCCATATCACAATGAAATCTACACCACATTGACCGGACATGCACAGGTATGCTGCCAGGAGAATGGACCGCTGTCCGCTACTCTGAAGATCTGTTATAGGATGGAATTGCCGGTGACTGGGTACGAGTCCAGCTGTGGTGTTCGCGGAGAAGGAAAGCGAAGTGATGAGAAGAAACTTTTTGAGATTGTCTCCTATATTACATTGGATAAGGATGCGAAGAGCCTGAAGGTGCGCACCGTGGTGGACAATACGGTAGAACATCATCGCCTGCGCGTGGCATTCCCTACGGGTATTCAGGCAGAGACTGTGGATACAGCAGGACATTTCTGCGTGGACAGCCGTCCATCGAAACCGCAGAAGGATAAAGATGGACTTTATTATCCGGAAATGCAGACACTTCCTATGCAGATATTCGCGGACGTGAGTGATGAGCAGAAAGGTCTGGGCATCGTTAACAACTGCTTTACGGAGTATGAAATGCGGGCAGATCAGACCTTGTATATGACGCTGTTTCGCGCTATGGGCAACATGATCGTGACCTGGTGGGAAGCAGTAGGCGTATTCCCGGGCAAGAAGGGCAGTCAGCTGCAGCGGCGCATGGAGTTTACCTATGCGATTTACCCCCATAAGGGTAACTGGGAAGAGGCAGGCACCTATGCGGAGGCGAGACATTTGAACGCTCCGGCTATGCCGTATCAGGTCATGGGCGGCAAAGGGGGCAGCCTTCCTCTGGAATGTGGCTTCTTGAAAATAGAGGATCGGAATCTTCAGGTATCTGCATGGAAAAAATGTGAGGACAGAGACAGTGTGCTGCTGCGTGTTTATAATCCTACCAGCAAACTAATCCATACGAAGATAAGCCTTACCGCACCGGGTGTGGAGACTGAGTCGGTAATTATCTGTAATATGAATGAGGAACGGACTGACGAGCAGGTGATCTGCAAGGACAATGGCTGGTTCGCTGAGGTCGGCGTAAACGAGATTCAGACATACGAGATTATAGTGAGGTAGAGCAGATGGCAATCGTGAAACTGCGTCCCGGCTGCAAGGATTATCTGTGGGGCGGACGCAAATTGATTACAGATTTTCATAAAGAGTATGAGGGAGATATCCTGGCAGAGACCTGGGAACTTTCCTGCCACCCGGACGCACCTTGTTATGTGGACAGCGGGGAATACGCTGGGGAGACTCTGGAGGAATACATACGCATGGAAGGCCGCAAAATCCTGGGCAAGCATGCACGGCAGTTCGAGCAGTTTCCGGTGCTGATCAAGTTTATCGATGCGGCGCAGGATCTGTCTATTCAGGTGCATCCGGGGGATGCTTATGCCCTGGAGCATGAGCACCAGTATGGGAAGACAGAAATGTGGTATGTGGTGGACTGTGACGAGGAGGCCAGCCTTTATTATGGCTTTTCCAAAGAAATCAGCACGGATGAGCTGGAACAGCGGATTCGGGATAACACGCTCCTGGAAGTTTTGAATAAGGTCTATGTGAAAAAGGGAGATGTGCTTTTTATCGAGCCTGGGACGATCCATGCTATCGGAAAGGGTTGTGTGATCGCGGAAATCCAGCAGAATTCCAATGTGACCTACCGTGTCTATGATTATGGGCGTAAGGACAAGAATGGGAAGGAGCGTGACCTGCATATTGAGAAGGCTTTGCAGGTCACGAAACGTATCCCCATGCTGCGGCAGAAATCCTTTGAGCCCCACATTGCATCCTGTGAATATTTTACCGTGGATAAGATGGTCTTAAACGGAGGCATCATGAAGCAGCTGTCAGGAGTTATTGATCGGGCGACTTTTGTCAGTTTTCTGATTCTTGAGGGCAGCGGAACCATTTATGCAGATGGAGAACAGGTGGATTTCCGAAAGGGGGACAGCCTGTTTGCCACGGCGGATACGGGTGATTACCGTATGGAAGGTACCTGTGAGGTTTTGATTACGACGCTATAGGAACTGTTGAGAAGATATTATATGAGGTGATATAGGATATGACGAAGAAAGAGAGAATGCTTGCGGCACTGCGCCGTGAGCCGGTGGACCGTATTCCTCGTGGTGAGCTGGCTATCGAGGGCGGCTTTATGAAGGCGTATCTGGGCGAGGAACAAGCTTCCCTGTCCGCGCTGCAAAAGGAATTGTTTGTTCGCCGGGATCTTGGGATGGATTTTATTAATATTCATGAGTTTCCAAAGAATCTGTTGGGGTATGCGGATGATGGATTTCCCATTTACCAGAGTCCTTATGGTGATGTGTTCAAGGAGACACCCCACAGTTTCCAGATGCTGAAACCGGCGCTGGAGGATATTGAGGATGTGGATGGGTATGTGACGGCGGATCCTTCTGAGGCGCCTTCCTTTATGCTGGAGTTCTATAAGAAGAACAGTGATTTTTTCCTGATTTCCCAGATTAATGGGCCGGTGAGTGCGCTGGACTGGGCACTGGGCATGGAGGATTATCTGTGTGACTGTATGACGGATGCGGATCTGATCGCGCAGCTGGCGGATAAGATTATGGATTATGAGATTGCCCGGGCGAAGTTGTTTCTGGATAAGGGGGCAGACGCGATTTTGATTACGGACGATATTGCTTTTAATACGGGGCTTTTGCTGCCTCCTAAGGTAATGCAGGTTGTGGCTTTTCCTATTTATAAGAGAATGATCAGGGAAATTAAGGATTATAAGGATGTGCCGATGATTTTTCATAGTGATGGGTATTTGATGGATGTGATGCAGGATATTGTGGATTGTGGGTTTGATGCGATTCAATCTCTGCAGCCTTCGGCAGGGATGGATATTGGGAAGGTGAAGGAGATGTATGGGGATAAACTGTGCCTGATCGGGAATGTAGATTTGAATTATCTGCTGCCCTTTGGGAAGCCGGAGGAAGTGAAGCGTGAGGTTCGTGCTTTGGCGGAGAAAGTTGGGGATAGAGGATTTGTTTTGTCTACCTGTAATATTTTGATTGATGCGGTTACGGTGGAGAATGCGAAGGCTATGTATTTTTTTGATGAGGATTGAGATAGGGGGACGCTTCGGTGGTGGCGCTGTTCCATGGATTTTGAGCCGCTACGGGAGTTAAGCAAGTCTAAAGAACCGGCGGCCACCAGTCGCTGAACCAACCACATTCGCACCGTTTGCTGATGCAAACGCTGCTCAGGTGGTTTTGAAATCGGATCTTGTGGATCCGATTTCATCAGCAACTGGCGGCCGCCGGTTCTTAAGTCTTGCTAAAACTCCCTGCGCTGATGCTCAAAATCCATGGAACAGCGCCACCACCGCGGCTGGTTGTTGGGAAAGGCAAAAGATAAAGGCAAAAGATAAAGGCAAAAGATAAAGGCAAAAGATAAAGGCAAAAGATAAAGGCAAAAGATAAAGGCAAAAGATAAAGGCAAAAGATTAGTGAGTTGGGGACAGCATCCCCGGAGGGGATGACTTGGGAGTTGTGAAACGATTTGGTTATTGATTATGCGATAAGGTACGGTTTGAAAGGCAGAAACTGGTTGTAGGACCGTAAAGCAAGCGACAAAGTACGGTCTGGTAGGCAGAAACTTGCTATGAGACCGTATAACAAGCAGTAAAGTACGGTCTGATAGGCAGAAACTTGCTATGAGACCGTATAACAAGCAGTAAAGTACGGTTTGAAAGGCAGAGACTGGTTGTGAGACCGTAAAGCAAGCGATAAAGTACGGTCTGTCAGGCAGAAAGTTGTGATGAGACCGTATAAGAAGCGATAAAGTACGGTTCGAAAGGCAGAAACTGGTTGTGAGACCGTATAGCAAGCGACAAAGTAAGGTCTGTCAGGCAGAAACTGGTTGTGAGACCGTAAAGCAAGCGACAAAGTACGGACTGGTAGGCAGAAAGTTGTGATGAGACCGTATAACAAGCAGTAAAGTACGGTTTGAAAGGCAGAAACTGGTTGTGAGACCGTAAAGCAAGCGATAAAGTACGGTCTGTCAGGCAGAAAGTTGTGATGAGACCGTATAAGAAGCGATAAAGTACGGTTCGAAAGGCAGAAACTTGTTGTGAGACCGTAAAGCAAGCGACAAAGTACGGGTTGGTAGGCAGAAACTTGTTGTGAGACTGTATTGCAAGCGATAAAGTACGGTCTAGTAGGCAGAAAGTTGTGATGAGACCGTAAAGCGAGCGATAAAGTACGGTCTGTCAGGCAGAAGTTTGTTGTAGAACCGTAAAGCAAGCGACAAAGTACGGTCTGGTAGGCGAAAAGTTGTGATGAGACCGTAAAGCGAGCGATAAAGTAATCACAATCATTCAATGCAAATAAAAATCCCCTGGCATACAAAACCTTGTGTTTGTATGGCAGGGGGATTTTTTTAGTTGTCTTCTTCTTCCATGGTGTAGATTTGGCGTTTTCGGGCCATTTCGTCGCTGGCGAGATATTCGTCGTAGGTTGTGATCTTGTCGATCAGCTGTCCGCCGGGGACGATTTCCATGATACGGTTCGCGGTGGTTTCTACGAACTGGTGGTCATGGGAGGCGAAGAGCAGGACGCCTGGGAATTTGATCAGACCGTTGTTTAGTGCGGTGATGGCTTCCATGTCCAGGTGGTTGGTCGGCTCATCCAGAAGCAGGATGTTGGAGCCGGAGATCATCATCTTGGATAAGAGACAGCGCACTTTTTCTCCTCCGGAGAGTACTTTTACTTTCTTCACACCGTCTTCACCGGCGAAGAGCATACGGCCAAGGAATCCACGTACATAAGTTGCATCCTTGATCTCAGAATACTGGGTCAGCCAGTCGGCGATGACCAGGTCGTTGTCGAATTCTGCGGTGCTGTCTTTGGGAAAGTAAGCCTGTGAGGTGGTTACACCCCATTTGTAGGTTCCTTCGTCCGGTTCCATTTCTCCTGCGAGAATCTGGAAGAGGGTGGTCTTGGCACGCTCATTGCCGCCTACGAAAGCAACTTTGTCTTCACGGCCCAGAGTAAAGGAGATATTATCCAGAATCTTTTCGCCGTCGATGGTCTTGGAAAGACCTTCTACCTGCAGGACTTCGTTACCAATCTCACGATTTGGACGGAAGTCGATGTATGGATATTTACGGCTGGATGGACGCATATCGTCCAACTCGATTTTTTCCAGAGCACGTTTTCTGGAGGTAGCCTGTTTTGATTTGGAAGCATTGGCGCTGAATCGGGAAATAAATTCCTGCAATTCTTTGATTTTGTCTTCTTTTTTCTTGTTGGCTTCCTTCATCTGTTTTACCAGCAGCTGGCTGGATTCGAACCAGAAGTCATAGTTTCCGGCATAGAGCTGGATCTTGCCATAATCGATATCGGCGGTATGTGTGCAGACCTTATTCAAGAAATAACGGTCATGGGATACCACAATAACGGTGTTTTCGAAGTTGATCAAAAATTCTTCCAGCCATTCGATAGCGTCCATGTCCAAATGGTTAGTCGGCTCGTCGAGAAGCAGGATATCCGGATTGCCAAACAGTGCCTGGGCGAGGAGAATTTTTACTTTTTCGCTACCGGTCAGACTGCCCATGGTAGCATAGTGAATGTCGGTTTCGATACCCAGACCATTCAGAAGCATGGCAGCGTCTGATTCAGACTCCCAGCCGTTCATCTCTGCAAATTCACCCTCTAATTCGCTGGCGCGGATACCATCTGCATCGGTGAAGTCTTCTTTTGCGTAAATGGCATCTTTTTCTTTCATGATCTCATAAAGACGTTTATTACCCATGATGACCGTATCCATAACGGTGAATGCATCGTATTTAAAATGATCCTGCTGCAGGAAGGAAAGACGCTGACCCGGTGTAATGACGATATTGCCGTTGGTGGTGTCCAGCTGTCCGGACAAAATTTTAAGAAAAGTAGATTTTCCAGCACCGTTAGCGCCAATCAGACCATAGCAGTTGCCTTCGGTAAATTTGATGTTGACATCTTCGAACAGGGCCTTCTTGCCAATTCGTAAGGTTACATTATTAGCTGATATCATAGTTTGAATTCCTCATTTATAGTTTTGTTTGTTGTTTTTTGGCTATCGTTTCTTATTTTACAGTATTTTGGAAAATATGCAAGGGATAAATAAAAAAGTGCATTAATTATATGGAAGAAACATTTTTTCGGATTTTTCAGAATGCACGCGAAAAAATGCACAATCAAAATAGACATCCCAGACAAAAGGTGTTATAATTCAACATAGGCTGAATAATTATGTGTCAGCATATGATTATAAATCAAGGAGGATACAATCAAATGGCAAGAAAAATGAAAACCATGGATGGTAACCAGGCAGCAGCTCATGCGTCTTATGCGTATACCGAAGTTGCAGCTATTTACCCAATCACACCATCATCTGTTATGCCAGAACATATGGATGAATGGGCTACCGCAGGTAGAAAGAATATTTTTGGTCAGGAAGTACAGGTTACAGAAATGCAGTCTGAGGCAGGTGCCGCAGGTGCCGTTCACGGTTCTTTAGCAGCAGGTGCGCTGACAACTACCTTCACCGCATCACAAGGTTTACTGTTAATGATTCCTAACTTATATAAAGTAGCTGGCGAGCAGTTACCAGGTGTATTCCAGGTATCCGCACGTGCGCTGGCCAGTCATGCATTATCAATCTTTGGCGATCACTCAGACGTATATGCCTGTCGTCAGACCGGTGCAGCTATGCTTTGTGAATCAAGTGTTCAGGAAGTAATGGACTTGACACCAGTTGCACATTGTGCAGCACTGACAGGAAAGATTCCTTTCATCAACTTCTTCGACGGTTTCCGTACATCACACGAGATCCAGAAGATCGAGACATGGGATTATGAAGATTTAGCAGATATGGTAGATATGGAAGCAGTAGAAGCATTCCGTCAGAATGCTCTCAATCCAAATCATCCATGCCAGATGGGTTCCGCACAGAATCCTGACATCTTCTTCCAGGCAAGAGAAGCATGTAACCCATTCTACAATGCTATGCCAGCAGTAGTACAAAGCTACATGGACAAAGTTAACGCTAAGATCGGTACAAGCTATCATCTGTTCGATTACTACGGAGCTGCTGATGCTGAAAAAGTTATCATTGCTATGGGTTCTGTATGTGATACCATCGAAGAGACAATCGATTACATGATCGCAGCTGGAGAAAAGGTTGGTGTTGTTAAGGTTCGTCTTTACAGACCATTCTCAGCAGAAGCTCTTATCAATGCTATTCCTGAGACCGTTAAGGTTATCAACGTATTAGATAGAACAAAAGAGCCAGGCGCTATCGGGGAGCCATTATTCTTAGATGTAGTTGCATCTCTGAAAGATTCCAAATTTGATTCTGTAAAAGTATTATCAGGACGTTATGGTTTAGGTTCTAAAGATACCACACCTGCACAGATCGTTACTGTATTCGGTAATGAAACTCAGGCTAGATACACCATCGGTATCGAAGATGACGTTACAAATATGTCTCTGAAGATCGGTGCTCCACTGGTTACTACACCAGAAGGAACAATCAACTGTAAATTCTGGGGTCTTGGTGCTGACGGTACTGTTGGTGCAAACAAGAACTCTATCAAGATCATTGGTGACAACACAGATATGTACGCACAGGCTTACTTTGATTATGATTCAAAGAAATCCGGTGGTGTAACCATGTCACATCTGCGTTTTGGTAAGAAACCAATCAAATCTACATACCTGATCCGCAAAGCCAACTTTGTAGCATGCCATAATCCTTCTTATGTAAATAAGTACAACATGGCTCAGGAATTAGTAGACGGTGGTACATTCTTACTGAACTGTCCATGGGATATGGAAGGTATCGAGAAACATTTACCAGGACAGGTAAAAGCGTTTATCGCTAACCATGGTATCAAATTCTACGTAATCGATGGTGTTAAGATCGGTATTGAAACCGGTATGGGTCCTACACGTATCAATACAATCCTTCAGTCTGCATTCTTCAAGCTTGCTAACATTATCCCAGAGGATAAAGCAAACGAACTGATGAAAGCGGCTGCAAAAGCAACTTACGGACGTAAGGGTGACGACGTTGTTCAGAAGAACTGGGCAGCTATCGACGCTGGTGCTCAGCAGGTTGTAGAAGTACAGGTTCCAGAATCATGGAAGACTTGTGAAGACGAAGGTCTTGCTATGAAGACTGCTACAGGCGACCGCAAAGACGTTGTTGACTTCGTTAACAACATCCAGAACAAAGTTAATGCTCAGGAAGGAAACTCCTTACCTGTATCTGCATTCAAAGAATATGTGGATGGTAATACACCTTCTGGTTCTTCAGCATACGAGAAACGTGGTATCGCAGTAAACGTACCAGTTTGGAATCCGGAAAAATGTATCCAGTGTAACCGCTGTGCATATGTTTGCCCACATGCAGTTATTCGTCCAATCGCTATGACAGCTGATGAAGTTGCTAAGGCTCCAGAAGGAATGAAAACTCTGCCAATGACCGGTATGGAAGGATATACTTTCAGCATCGCTACATCTGCACTTGACTGTACAGGTTGTGGTTCATGTGCTAACGTTTGCCCAGGTAAGAAGGGTGAAAAAGCTCTTGTT
This sequence comes from Lachnospiraceae bacterium, assembly GCA_028692975.1. GTDB lineage: Bacteria > Bacillota > Clostridia > Lachnospirales > Lachnospiraceae > JALENY01. The sequence continues at coordinate 22,635 of JAQUWF010000003.1, read as the reverse complement.
ATGGCAAACGCAGAAGCAAACGGCGGCGAGCAGAAATACTTTGACTACGCAGTAACATTACCAGTTAAAAACGATGTTGTTGCTAAATTTAAAGAGACAACCGTTAAGGGAAGCCAGTTCAAGAAACCTTACCTTGAGTTCTCAGGAGCTTGTGCAGGTTGTGGCGAGACACCTTACGCTAAATTAATCACTCAGTTATTCGGTGACAGAATGTACATTGCAAATGCTACAGGCTGCTCCTCTATCTGGGGTAACTCTTCACCATCTACACCTTACACAGTAGACAGCGAAGGAAAAGGACCAGCATGGTCTAACTCTCTGTTCGAAGATGCTGCTGAGTTTGGTTATGGTATGTTATTAGCACAGAAAGCTATCCGCGATGGTATCAAGGCTAAAGTGGAAGATGTTGTTGCTAACGGATCTAACGATGCTGTTAAAGAAGCTGGCCAGGAATGGTTGGATACTTATACAACAGGCGTTACAAACGGCGCTGCTACAGATAAACTGATCGCTGCTTTAGAGGCATGCGGATGTGATACAGCAAAAGACCTTCTGACAAAGAAAGACTTTATGGCTAAGAAATCACAGTGGATCTTCGGTGGTGACGGTTGGTCATACGATATCGGATTTGGTGGTGTTGACCACGTATTAGCTTCCGGTAAAGATATCAACATCATGGTATTCGATACTGAAGTTTACTCTAACACAGGTGGACAGTCTTCCAAAGCTACACCTACCGGCGCTATCGCACAGTTCGCTGCAGCTGGTAAAGAAGTGAAGAAAAAAGACCTTGCTTCTATCGCAATGTCTTACGGATATGTATACGTAGCACAGATCGCTATGGGTGCTGATTATGCACAGACTGTTAAAGCAATCGCTGAAGCAGAAGCATACGAAGGACCATCCCTGATCATCGCTTACGCTCCATGTATCAACCACGGTATCAAGAAGGGTATGGCTAAAGCCATGACAGAAGAAGAATTAGCAGTTAAATCTGGATACTGGTTCAACTTCCGTTACAACCCAGACAAAGCTGTTGCTGGCGAAGATGCATTTGCACTTGACAGCAAAGCTCCAACAGAAAGCTATCAGGAATTCCTGGATGGAGAAGTTCGTTACAATTCTCTGAAACGTGCTAATCCAGAAAGAGCAGAAAGACTGTTCGCTAAATCTGAAAAAGAAGCAAAACAGCGTTATGAATACCTGAACAAACTGATCACTCTTTACGGAGCTGAGAAGTAAGATAAAAAAGTTTCATCATGAATCGGGACAACCTTCGGGGTGTCCCGGTTTTTTTGTGCGATGAGGTATTTCACGAATTTCGTATTCATGGTATACTATGAGAAGACTTGGAGAAAGTAATTAAAAAAGCACGGAGGCAGCTATGCAGATAAATGAAGTGACAGCGTATGAACTGATGAAAGACGAGGATATTGCGGATATCCATGCACATGGGTATCTTTTGAAACATAAAAAGAGTGGGGCGAGGGTTATGCTCCTTTCTAATGAAGATGAGAACAAGGTGTTTAATATCGCCTTCCGCACACCGCCCAAGGACAGCACCGGGGTGGCACATATACTGGAGCACAGCGTGCTCTGCGGCTCGGATAAATTTCCGCTGAAGGATCCATTTGTAGAACTGGTAAAAGGTTCTTTGAATACGTTTTTAAATGCCATGACCTACCCGGACAAGACCATGTATCCGGTGGCCAGCTGCAACGATCAGGATTTTCATAATCTTATGGATGTGTATCTGGATGCAGTGTTCCATCCCAATATTTACAAAGAGGAAAAGATATTCCGCCAGGAAGGCTGGAGTTATCGCATGGCCGGCGCGGATGCACCACTGGAATACAATGGCGTGGTATACAATGAGATGAAGGGGGCCTTCTCCTCAGCGGAGGAAGTGTTGGACCGGACGATCTTTTCGTCATTGTTTCCAAACACTCCTTACGGTGTGGAATCCGGTGGTGATCCGGATGACATCCCGGAACTGACCTACGAAGAATTCCTGAATTTCCACAGGAAATATTACCATCCATCCAACAGCTACATCTATCTGTACGGAAATATGGATATGGTAGAGCAGCTGACCTGGCTGGATGAAGCATACCTGAGTCATTATGAGGCTATCCAGGTGCCGTCCCAGATTGCTTATCAGCCGGCTTTCGAAAAGCCCATCGAAGTAGTTTTGGACTATCCGGTGGGAGAGGATGAGCCGCTGGAGGAAAATGCATACCTTTCCTACAATGTGGTGGCAGGAGATGCCCTGGATGTGGAATTATCCCTGGCATTTCAGGTGTTGGATTACGCACTTTTATCTGCACCGGGCGCACCGCTGAAGCAGATGCTTCTGGATGAGAAGATTGGCAAGGATGTATTTGGCGGATATAATGACGGTATCCTGCAGCCATTTTTCTCTGTTGTGGCAAAAAATGCAGACCAGAATAACAAATTAAAATTTATTGATTTGATAGAGACAGCACTGGAAAAACTGGTGAAAGAGGGAATCAACAAAAAATCCCTGGAGGCCGGGATTAATTATCTGGAATTCCGGTTCCGTGAGGCGGACTTTTCCTCTTATCCCAAGGGACTTATGTATGGCATAGACGTGTTTGACGGCTGGCTGTATGACGATACCAAGCCCTTTATCCATTTGCAGCAGCTGGATGCTTTCGCTGCGTTGAAAGAAAAAATAGAGCAGGGATATTTTGAGGAACTCATACAGAAATATCTGCTGGGTAACAATCATGCGTCCATGGTGATCATCACACCGAAGCGGGGCATGAATACGGAGAAAGAAAAGCAGCTTGCGGAAAAACTGCAGGAATACAAAGCATCGCTTGGTGCAGAAGAAATCCAGAAGATCGTGGAAGATACCAAAGCCTTAGAAGAATTTCAGAGCGCCCAGGAGACACCGGAAGCCCTGGCCTGCATTCCCATGCTTTCCAGAACGGATATCAAAAAAGAGACGGTGCAGCTGAAAAATAAAATGCTGGAATGTGATGGCGTGCCCGTACTGCATCATGAGATGGAGACCAACGGCATCGGTTATTTGACCCTGCTCTTTGACCTGAAAGAGATCCCGGAAGCGTTTGTGCCGTATCTTGGTATTTTGAAATCCATGCTGTGCTATGTGGATACGGAGCATTACACCTATGCAGAATTATTCAACGAGATCAATGCGGCTTCTGGCGGGATCATGTGTGGGCTGCAGGTGTTCAATGATCCAAAGGAAGAGAAAACTTTCCAGTCCAAATTCGGCATCAAGAGCAAATTCCTGTATGAGCAGACAGGATTTGTTTTCAAAATGATAGAAGAGATAGTCAATACCTCGAAATTCGATGATGAAAAACGGCTCTATGAGATTATTGCCCAGCTGAAATCAAGACTGCAGATGACGCTGTCAAGTTCTGGCAATGCCACAGCAGTTACCCGCGCTACAGCATATTTCTCACCCCTGGCGAATTTCCAGGAGGCAATCGGAGGAATTGCTTTCTACCGGGTAGTGAGTCGGATCGAGGAGCATTTCCAGGAGGAAAAAGAGAACCTGAAGGCGATTCTTGCCATATTGACAAAACTTATTTTCAATCCGGATAACATGCTGGTCAGCTATACTTCGGATGCAGAAGGCTTCCAGGAACTAAAGCCACAGCTGCAGGAGTTAAAGATAAAACTAGGCGATGGACCAACCTCTTTCTTTTTAGCAGGAAAGAAGGGCGATATACAGCAGATGGTTCCGGCCGTGGAGAAGAGAAACGAGGGCTTTAAGACACCGGGGCAGGTGCAGTATGTGGCCAAGGTGGGTAATTTTAAGAAGGCAGGCTTCTCCTATACGGGAGCACTGCGCATCCTTAAGGTGATACTCAGCTATGATTATCTGTGGACCAATATCCGTGTGAAAGGCGGGGCATATGGCTGTATGAACGGCTTCAAACGTTGCGGCGATGCATACTTTGCCTCTTACCGTGACCCGAACCTGACCAAGACGCTGGAAACCTTTGACCAGACCCCTGAGTATGTGCGCAACTTTGACGCGGACGAGCATGAGATGACAAAATATATTATAGGAACCATAAGCGGTATGGATACACCGCTGAATCCGTCGGCACTGGGTGCTTTATCCCTGTCTGCGTATTTAAACGACGTCACTCAGGAGGACATGCAGAAAGAGCGTGACGAGATCCTTAAGGCGCAGCCGGAAGATATCCGGGCCCTGGCAGATCTCATAGAAGCGGTGCTGAAGCAGGACTATATCTGTGTGGTAGGCAGTGAGAGCGCAGTGGAAGAAAACAAGGACGTATTCATGAATATTGATGTATTAAACTAATAAGGAGAATAGATGGAGAATAATTTTAAATCAGGATTTGTAGCAATTATTGGCAGGCCCAATGTGGGTAAGTCCACGCTGATGAATCAACTCATCGGCCAGAAGATCGCTATCACATCAAAGAAACCACAGACCACCCGGAATAAGATCCAGACGGTCTATACCTGTGACGAAGGTCAGATCGTCTTCCTGGATACTCCGGGAATACATAAGGCAAAGAATAAATTAGGCGAATATATGGTAAATGTGGCGGAGCGCACCCTGAAGGATGTGGATGTCGCACTTTGGCTGGTGGAGCCGTCCACCTTTATCGGTGCCGGAGAGCGGCATATCGCGGAGCAGCTGAACAAGAGCAATCTGCCTGTAATCCTGGTCATCAACAAAATCGATACGGTGAAAAAAGAAGACGTATTGGCGTTCATCGATGCGTATCGGAAGATACTGGACTTTGCGGAGATCATTCCGGCATCCGCCCTGCGGGGGCAGAATACCCAGGATATCCTCGACAGCATTTTGAAATACCTGCCTTACGGTCCGGCCTTTTATGATGAAGATACGGTGACGGATCAGCCCATGCGCCAGATCATGGCGGAGGTGATCCGGGAGAAGGCACTCCATGCACTGGACGAGGAGATACCACACGGTATTGCTGTGTCCATAGATTCTATGAAAGAGCGCAAGAAGGGCAATATCACGGATATTGAGGCAACCATCGTCTGTGAGCGGGAGTCCCATAAAGGCATCATCATCGGTAAGCAGGGCGCTATGCTGAAAAAGATCGGCAGCAATGCACGCTATGAGATGGAACAGATGCTGGAGCGACAGGTGAATCTGAAACTCTGGGTGAAAGTGAAGAAAGACTGGAGAGACAGCGATTTCCTCATGAAAAACTTTGGATACGACAAAAAGGAAGTATAATTATGGGAGATCCAATCCTGGTAACAGGCGTGATCTTGTCGGTCATGCCCATAGGGGAATATGACAAGCGTGTCCTGATTTTGACTAAGGAACGGGGGAAGATAACGGCTTTTGCCCGTGGTGCGAGAAGGCCAAACAGCACTCTTTTGGCGGCGGCTAACGCCTTTGTGTTCGGGACTTTTACCCTGTATGAGGGGCGGAACTCATACACCTTGATCCAGGCCAATGTGATCCATCATTTCCGGGAACTGGCCATGGAGCAGCCAGGTGTTTATTATGGCTTTTATTTTCTGGAATTCGCAGATTATTATGGGCGTGAGAACGTGGATGAGACGGATATGGTGAACCTTATCTATGTTGCATTGCGTGCCATCTGCAACCATCAGCTGCCCAACACCCTGGTACGGGCAGTCTATGAGATTAAGGCATTGACGGTGAACGGAGAATACGCCGTGGATGATATGGAAAAATTAAATCCTGCCACCCAGTATGCCTTGCAGTATATCGTTAGCAGCCCCATGGAAAAACTCTATACATTTACCCTCAAACCGGAGATTTTGCGGGAACTTATGACAGTGGCGAGGAAACAGGTGCGCAGGCAGATCGATAAGAAGTTTCGGTCCCTGGAAATCCTGGAAACCATTGACGAAGTCTGAGCATTAAGGTATACTAAAACGGAAATTATGAGGAGGATAATAGATGAAGAAATGGAGATGGATACTTCTTCCATTGATTCTTTGCTTCTTCACCGGGTGCAGTAAGGTTTCCAGCGCGGATGCCAATCTGATCTCGGTTGACAAGGATGGGGCGATTACATCGGCCATCATTGAGCCCTTTGATAAGGACTACTACGACAAAGAGGAACTGAAACAAAATATTGAAGATGCCATAGATGCATATAACACTCAGGCCGGCGACGAAGCGATCGAGATGAAATCATTCAAGATTCGCAAGGATACGGCCTATGTGATTATGAAATATACCGCCTATAAAGACTACACAGAGTTCAATCAGGCTCCGATTTTTGTGGGGACGGTACAGGAAGCCATTGCGGCAGGGTATGATACTACAGAGAATCTGTCTAAGACGGGGGATAATCTGTTGACTACCATGCAGGAACTGGCAGCATCAGAGGATACGTACCATGTAGTGGTAGTGAAAGAACCCCTGCAGGTGGAAACACCCGGTAATATTCTTTATACCAGCGAATTTGTGTCGGTGCCGGAAAAGAAACTGGCAGAGGTGCAGGCAGGCAGTCATGCAATCTCAGCCGTGGTTGAGTCCGGTGAGGATGAGACAGCGGAGACGGGATCTGACGAGACGGGACAGTCTTCCGGTGAGGCAGAGGATGCAGGTGAAAAGACAGCGGTCATGTTGGATAAATATGCTTATATTATTTATAAATAAATAGTAACTAGAATGAAATGAGGAGAGAGCACAATGGAAAAGACAATGGAAAAAATCGTAGCACTGGCAAAATCAAGAGGATTCGTATATCCGGGATCAGAAATCTACGGTGGACTGGCAAATACCTGGGATTATGGTAATCTGGGTGTGGAATTGAAAAATAACGTAAAGAAGGCATGGTGGCAGAAATTTGTTACCGAGAGCCCATATAATGTTGGTGTGGACTGCGCCATTCTTATGAACCCTCAGACATGGATCGCATCCGGACATCTGGGTGGATTCTCAGATCCTTTGATGGACTGTAAGGAATGCCACGAGCGTTTTCGTGCTGATCAGGTTATAGAGAATTTCTGTAAGGAAAACGGTATTGAATTGGACGAGGCGGTGGATGCATGGCCTCAGGAAAAGATGAAAGCCTTCATCGATGAGAAAAATATTCCATGCCCAACCTGCGGCAAACATAATTTTACAGACATCCGTCAGTTCAACCTGATGTTCAAGACCTTCCAGGGTGTTACAGAAGATGCGAAGAATACCGTATATCTGAGACCGGAGACGGCACAGGGTATTTTCGTAAACTTTAAGAATGTACAGAGAACTTCCAGGAAGAAGATTCCATTCGGTATCGGACAGGTTGGTAAATCTTTCCGTAACGAGATCACACCTGGTAATTTTACCTTCCGTACCCGTGAGTTCGAACAGATGGAATTAGAATTCTTCTGTGAGCCGGATACGGACCTGGAATGGTTCGCATACTGGAAACAGTACTGCCTGGACTGGTTATCAAACCTTGGACTCAAAGAGGACGAAGTGCGTTACCGTGACCATGATGCGGAGGAACTTTCCTTCTACAGCAAAGCGACTACCGATGTAGAATTCCTTTTCCCATTCGGCTGGGGTGAACTTTGGGGTATTGCAGACCGTACCGACTACGATCTGACACAGCATCAGAATGTATCCGGTGTGGATATGAGTTATTTTGATGATGAGAAAAAAGAAAAATACATTCCGTATGTTATTGAGCCTTCTCTGGGCGCTGACCGTATGGTACTGGCTTTTCTTTGTAGTGCTTACGATGAGGAAGTTCTGGATGCAGAGAAAAACGATGTGCGTACCGTACTGCATTTCCACCCGGCACTGGCACCTGTCAAGATCGGCGTGCTGCCATTGTCTAAGAAATTAAACGAAGGCGCAGAAAAAGTATTTGCAGACCTGAGCAAATTATATAATTGTGAATTCGACGACCGTGGAAATATCGGAAAACGTTACCGCCGCCAGGATGAGATCGGAACACCGTTCTGTATCACCTATGACTTTGATTCCCAGGAAGACCAGGCAGTGACTGTCCGTGATCGTGATACCATGGAGCAGGAGCGTGTAAAGATCGAAGATCTGAAGGCATATTTTGAAGATAAATTCAGATTCTAAGTAAATAGAAGGCAGGTGCCGGCAAAGTGATTTTGCCGGTGGCTGTCTTTTGTGCTATTTTACAGAAAAATGCGAGAAGGAGAAGAGACATTGAAAAAGTACAACTGTAAAACCTGCGGCGCTGAATTATACTTTGATGCGGTGACCCAGAAACTGAAGTGTGAGTACTGCGGCAGCGCATTTGATCCCTCGGAATACGAGGATGCACCTGAACTGAAAGCGGCAAAGGCCGTGGACGAGACGATTCCGGAAGATGCTGATGAGACGGACCGGGCGACGGACGATTCGGAAGGGGAACTGGTCGTCTATAAATGTGCCAATTGCGGTGCGGAGATCATTACCAGCAAGGGTACGGTGGCTACCACCTGTGTGTACTGCAACAGGGCAGTCGTTCTGGAAGGAAATCTGTCGGGCGAATTCCAGCCGGACTATGTGATTCCTTTTGTGAAGCAGAGAAAGGACGTGGAGGAATCCTATGCGAAACTGTGTAAGTCCACATTCCTTGCTCCGAAACTGTTCAAACAGGAAAGCACCATAAAGAAAATAAAAGGCATGTATGTGCCTTTCTGGATGCACAGTATGCATGCGGACGCCGAACTTCGGGCTACGGGGAAGAATATCAAGATCTGGATGGCAGGGGATATTGAATACACCCAGGTGTCAACTTATCAGGTGGATGAGACGGCCGTGGGAGATTTTGAAAAGATACCGGCGGACGGACTGGCCAAGATGGACGATGCCATGATGGATTCCATTGAGCCTTTTGATTATAATGAGTTAAAGCCCTTTAATCCAGCCTATCTGGCAGGGTACTACACAGAACGATTCGATGAGGATGCGGATAAGACACTGCCTCGTGCCAGGGAGCGGGCAAAGGAAGCCATGCACAATAGAATGGTCCATGAGATTGGGTCTTACGAGAGCGTGACGATCGATAATGAGAATGTCCGTTTCGCGGGAGAAAAATCGGAATATGGCATGCTGCCTGTGTGGATGATGTACACGGAGTATAAGGGGAAGAAATACATATTTGGCATGAATGGACAGACCGGGAAAATGATCGGGACCATACCTAAGGATTACGGCAAAGCGGCGCTTATTACGGCGGGTGTATTTTTCGGAAGCCAGATACTGCTTATGATCTTCAGATTGATAGGAGGGCTGCTATGATGAAAAAGAGAAGTATATTAGCGGGCCTGCTGGCAATGCTGCTGGTGCTGGGCATGTGTGTGCCTGTGCTGGCGGCCTCCGATAGCGGCAGTGGTACATACGAGAGCATCGCACCGTCTGTGGCGGATACGACGAACAATGTATATGATTTTGCAGGGCTGCTAAGTGACAGTGAGCGGGCAGATCTGGAGAAGCAGATCGCGGACTGTGCGGAGGAGAAGAATTACCGGGTGCTCGTAGTTGCGACGGATGACAATCCGGGTACGGCCATGGCTTATGCGGATGATTTCTTTGATTTTAATGAGTTTGGTCCGGATGGGGTCGTATTCCTTCTGGATATGGACAACCGGGAGCAGTGGATCAGTACCACAGGCGTTTGTACGGCAGATTCTTCGGATAAGAAGGCTTCTTATGACAGCGGTGACATTGATGATATCCTGGATGAGACTACTTCTTATGCATCTGACGGGGATTATGCAAAATGTTTCAGTGCTTTTGTGAAGGAAGTGAATAAAAAGGGCAATATTTTGTATCTGCTTTTGCCCACATTCTGGTCGCTGGTGATCAGCCTGGTGCTGGCGGCGGTGGCTTTTGCAGCTATGGTCGGCAAGCATCAGATGGCGGAGCCCATTAATAATGCGAAGATCGAAGTGAAGACCAGCAATATGAAGGTGGGAAGCAACAGTGTAGTATTCCTTGGCAATCACACCACAAGCCGCAGGATTCCCCGCAACACAGGAGGCGGCGGTGGCGGAGGCGGTATGCACATGGGCGGCAGCGGAACGTCTCATGGCGGCGGCGGACGTGGATTTTAGGCAGGTATTTTTGAAGAGCAAAAAACAAATACAAGAGACTGATTTTAGGAGGATAAGGGAATGGGATTAATTAAAGCGATTGGAGAAGCGATTGGAGCAGTTGGGGGTGGTCTTAGCACTACGGCAAATGCTGCATGGGTGGATTATTTTGAAAGTGGAGATATGTCCGGCGGTATTCTTATGAAACGCGGAGATAAGATTGTCGGACCAAAGTCGAAGAATACCAAGGGTGACCAGAATATGATCACTAGTGGCTCGGGGATCGACGTGCAGGAAAATCAGTGTATGCTGCTGGTGGAAAATGGCAGAATCGTGGAGTTTTGTGCGGAACCGGGGCGTTATACTTTTGATAATTCGTTGGCACCATCTTATATAAGCGGAAATAATAAGGGACTTATGGCCCTGGCTGCGACGCTGGGACAGCAGATCCTTGCAGGAGGCCAGCGGACCAATACGGAGCGTGTTTATTATATTAACCTGGGCGAGGTGCAGGGCTTTAAGTGGGGATCCGGGAATATTTCGTTTCAGCATGTGGAGAAGGATCTGGCTACGAATCAGCCTGTATGGCAGTGTTCTACAACTTTGCAGGGAAATGGCGTGTATTCTATCCATGTGACGGATCCGGTGAAGTTTTATCAGGTGCTGGGCGCTGCTGTGGCCGGGGCTGACGGAGACGGCACGGTAGACGGAAATGATATTGATGCGCAGATCAAGACGGAAGTAATCGCGGCTATCCGTCAGGCTATTGGAGGTTTGAGCCAGCTAAAGATACCGTATACGGATATCGCCAGCCATGAGGCGGAGCTGACGGAGTCGGTGAACCAGATTTTATCCAATTCATGGGGTGCTGAACGTGGCATGGAAATCTTCAAACTGGCGATCGGTATGATGGATGCCGATGCGGACAGCAAAGATAAAATCAGCAAATATCAGGAGACGAAAGGGTTCACTGATCCCTCTATGCTGGCTGCCTACATGGGCATGGGGCAGACTGAGGCTATGAAGGCGGCGGGCGCAAATGCTAACGGTGCTATGCAGGGATTTGCAGGACTTGGCATGATGGGAAATATGGCAGGTGCAGGCGGCGCGAATCTTGCATCTATGATGCAGATGGGGCAGCAGCAGGCAGCCCCGGTGCAGCAGGCGTCACCTGCTCCGGCATCTCAGGCAGCGCCCGTTCCTCAGCAGGCGGCTTCGGCAGCATGGACTTGTGCGTGTGGTACGACTAATACGGGGAAATTCTGTATGGAATGTGGCGCACCAAAGCCGGCTCCTGCAGTGTATAAATGCAGTAAATGTGGTTGGACACCGGAAGATCCGGCAAATCCACCGAAGTTTTGCCCGAATTGTGGAGATCCTATGAATGGGGAAGATGTGGTCAAGTAGAGGTGTGCAGCACAAAATCCAGTTGTCTAAATTGACAATAACTGGTATAATTTAAAACAGAGATTTGTACAAAATGTGGAGGTATGGAACAATGAAAATTTCTAAGAGAAACGTAATCGTAGGACAGTCTGGCGGGCCGACGGCGGCAATTAATTCTAGTTTAGCAGGGGTGTACCGTACAGCGAGAGATCGTGGATACAAGAAGGTTTATGGTATGCTGCATGGGGTGCAGGGACTGCTGCAGGAACGCTATATTGACCTGTCTGAGCATATTACCAATGAGCTGGATGCTGAATTGCTGAAGAGAACGCCTGCGGCATACCTTGGCTCCTGCCGTTATAAACTGCCGGAGATCCATGAAGACAAGGCCGTTTATGACAAAATATTCGGTATTTTGGAAAAACTGGAGATTGATGTATTCATTTATATCGGTGGCAATGATTCTATGGATACTATCAAAAAGCTGTCTGATTACGCTATCATTACAGGATTCCCTACACGTTTTGTAGGTTGCCCGAAGACCATTGACAATGACCTGGCACTGACTGACCATACACCGGGCTATGGCAGTGCTGCAAAATATATCGGTACTTCCGTTAAAGAAATTATTCGTGATGGTTTCTGTCTGGAATACCCACATGGACTGGTTACTATTGTGGAGATTATGGGACGTAATGCGGGCTGGCTCACTGGTTCTGCGGCGTTGGCGCAGGGTGAGGACTGTACTGGACCGGATATGATTTACCTGCCGGAATTGTCGTTTGATCTGAAGACGTTTGTAGAGAAATGCAGGAAACTTCTGGAGAAGAAGGCATCTGTTGTTGTGGCTGTCTCTGAGGGCATCCGTACGGAGGACGGCAAGTATGTATGTGAACTTGGATCCAGCGTTGATTTCGTGGATGCTTTTGGTCACAAGCAGCTGACTGGTACGGCGAGTTACCTGGCCAGCCTCATTGCGGGCGAGTTGGGCTGCAAGACTCGTGCTATCGAGCTGTCTACCTTACAGCGCTCTGCATCACACAGCGCGTCCCGTGTGGATATCCTGGAAGCATACCAGGTTGGCGGTGCCGCTATGAAGGCAGCGGACGAAGGGGATTCCGGCAAGATGGTCACCATCGTTCGACTTTCGGATGATCCATACCAAAGTGGAACAGAGGTTAAAGACGTGCACAAGATCGCCAATGATGAGCGTCTGGTGCCGAGAGAATGGGTGAATAAAGCGGGTGATTATGTGACCGAGGAATTCATCACATATGTAAGACCATTGATTCAGGGTGACGTTTCACCGGTCATGGTAGACGGTATTCCGAGACATTTGTATAAAAAAGGCTTTCATGACTGATGAAATAGAGAAAACCTCTTGAAATTAGTCTAAAATATGTTAGAATAAATAGGGTGCGACCAAAAGTGCGCCTACAAGGAAACTAATGAATGTGATTCTGCATTCATAGTCAAATATATTATACAAATTAGGAGGAAACACAATGGCAAAATGGGTTTACTTATTCAAAGAAGGAAACGCAACGATGAAAAACCTTCTTGGTGGTAAAGGTGCTAACTTAGCTGAAATGACTAACTTAGGCCTGCCGGTACCACAGGGTTTCACAATTACAACTGAGGCTTGTACACAGTACTACGATGATGGACAGAAGATCAATGACGAGATCATGGATCAGATCATGGAGGCTATCGTTAAGATGGAAGAGATCACTGGCAAAAAATTCGGTGATCATGAGAATCCATTATTGGTATCTGTTCGTTCAGGAGCTAGAGCTTCTATGCCTGGTATGATGGACACCATCTTAAATCTGGGTCTGAATGAAGACGTAGTAAATGTTATCGCTGCAAAATCAGGTAATCCACGTTGGGCTTGGGACTGCTATAGAAGATTTATCCAGATGTACTCTGATGTAGTTATGGAAGTTGGTAAAAAATTCTTCGAAGAGCTCATCGACAAAATGAAAACAGAAAAAGGTATTACTCAGGACGTTGATCTGACCGCTGATGACTTGAAAGTATTAGCTACACAGTTCAAGGCTGAGTACAAATCTAAATTAGGCGAAGAGTTCCCAACTGATCCGAAGGAACAGTTAATGGGTGCTATCAAAGCTGTATTCCGTTCATGGGACAACCCACGTGCAAACATCTATCGTCGTGACAATGATATCCCTTATTCATGGGGAACAGCTGTTAACGTACAGATGATGGCATTTGGTAACATGGGCGAGACTTCCGGTACAGGTGTTGCATTTACACGTAATCCTGCTACAGGCGAGAAAAAACTTATGGGTGAGTTCCTTATGAACGCTCAGGGTGAAGACGTTGTTGCCGGTGTTCGTACACCACAGCATATTGATCAGTTAAAAGATGTTATGCCGGAAGTTTATAATCAGTTCGTAGCTATCTGCGACAAACTGGAAGGCCACTACAGAGATATGCAGGACATGGAGTTCACTATCGAAGACAAACATCTGTACATGTTACAGACACGTAACGGTAAGAGAACTGCAGCAGCAGCTTTAAAGATCGCTTGTGACTTAGTAGATGAAGGAATGATCTCAGAGGACAAAGCTGTTCTTATGATCGATCCTCGTAACCTGGACTCTCTGCTTCATCCTCAGTTCGATGCAGCAGCAGTAAAAGCAGCTACTCCTATCGCAAGAGCATTAGCAGCAGCTCCTGGTGCAGCATCAGGACAGGTTGTATTTACCGCTGAAGATGCAAAAGCATGGGCAGAAGCAGGAAAGAAAGTTGTTCTTGTACGTCTTGAGACTTCTCCGGAAGATATCGAAGGTATGAAAGCAGCTCAGGGTATCCTGACCGCTCGTGGTGGTATGACTTCTCATGCAGCTGTAGTTGCCCGTGGTATGGGTACCTGCTGTGTATCTGGTTGTTCCGAGATCGTTATGGATGAAGAAAATAAAGTCTTCAAACTTGGCGGAAAAGAATATCATGAAGGAGACGTTATCTCATTTGATGGTACCACAGGTAACATCTATGATGGCGCTATCCCAACTGTAGATGCAACCATCGCCGGTGAATTCGGAAGAATCATGACTTGGGCTGACAAATACAGAACATTAAAAGTTAGAACAAACGCTGATACACCTTCTGATGCTAAAAAAGCTGTTGAACTTGGTGCTGAAGGTATCGGTCTTTGCCGTACCGAGCATATGTTCTTCGAAGGCAACAGAATCGATGCATTCCGTGAGATGATCTGCTCTGAAACATTAGAAGAAAGAGAAGAAGCTCTGGAGAAGATTCTTCCAGAACAGCAGGGAGATTTCGAAAAATTATACGAAGCTCTGGAAGGCAACCCAGTTACCATCCGTTTCCTGGATCCGCCTCTGCACGAGTTTGTTCCTACTGAAGAAGAGGACATCAAGAAATTAGCAGACGCTCAGGGCAAATCTGTTGAGACGATCAAAGCGATCATCGACAGCTTACATGAGTTCAATCCAATGATGGGTCATCGTGGACTTCGTCTGGCAGTTACCTATCCGGAAATCGCTAAGATGCAGACCAAAGCAGTTATCCGCGCAGCTATCAAAGTAGCAAACGCTCATCCAGAATGGAATATCGTTCCGGAAATCATGATCCCATTAGCTGGCGACAGCAAAGAGTTGGGTTATGTTAAGAAATTCGTTGTTGAGACAGCAGATGCGGAAATCGCAAAAGCTGGTTCAAGCATCAAATACGAAGTTGGTACTATGATCGAGATCCCAAGAGCAGCTCTTACTGCTGATGAGATCGCGAAAGAGGCTGAATTCTTCTGCTTCGGTACAAACGACCTGACACAGATGACCTATGGCTTCTCACGTGATGACGCTGGCAAGTTCTTAGATGCATACTATGATGCTAAGATCTTCGAGAGCGATCCATTCGTAAGATTAGACCGGATTGGTGTTGGTAAACTGATGAAGACGGCTATCGAGCTTGGTAAAAAGACTCGTCCGGAACTTCACATCGGTATTTGTGGAGAGCACGGCGGAGATCCTACATCTGTAGAATTCTGCCACCTGATCGGATTAGACTACGTTTCTTGTAGCCCATTCCGTGTTCCAATCGCTCGTCTTGCAGCAGCACAGGCTGCTATTCGCGACAAGCGCTAATCAGAGTTTTTGGATGCTTGAGTAAACTCTAAATTACAAAATACGGTCACATTATTCTTTACGAATAGTGTGACCGTTATTTTTTTGCCCGAAAGCAAGCAATAGCACGGTTTTAGACCGCTTATTCATTCTTGAGTAAGCGGTCTTTTTTTATTTGTTTGAAAATTTTTTTATTTTTTTTGAAAGAGGCTTAACTTTTCGTGGTTTTCGCTGGCTATAACTTGAGGACATCTTTTCAGAGATTAAGAAAGTCCTCCGATGAACTTTGAAAATTGAATACACATTCATCAAGTACATTACTTGTGCCGGGGAAACCCGAAGCTGTGTTGTAGGCGCGTCACGACCTTCCTTATGGAAGCGAGCGATAAAGCTTATACAACGAAAGCCGGATTGCTTCCGGTGTGGCGATGACAGGCACAAGGAATAATGATACTTCCGTAACTCGCGGCTCGGCCATAATGAAGGCGGAGAGGTGGAAACCCTATGAACCCGGTTCGCAGCCGGGTGCTTGATGAATTCCTTTTGTGCATTTGGGGGACAAGGTCGAATTAAATGCAACCACATAAGCGCAAAACTGACAGATGAGCGAACACCGCCCGTGTAGGAATTTTATTGCGCTGACATTCGGGTTTTGCGTTTATGTGGTTATATAACCAAATCTATAAAGAAGGAGGAGTACAAAGTGTCTTCATGTAAAGTCATTTCCATCTGCAATCAAAAAGGCGGAGTTGGAAAGACAACAACGACAATCAATCTCGGAGCCGGTCTTGCGATGCAGGACAAAAGAGTTCTTCTTATTGACGCGGATGCACAGGCAAGTATGACCGTAGCACTCGGAAACAAATACCCCGATGAGCTGCCGGTAAGTCTTGCGAACATCATGCAGGATGTCATCGACGATAACAATATCCCTGATGACTGCGGCATTCTACATCATAAAGAAGGCTTTGACCTGATGCCCTCAAATATCGATTTGTCCGGTGTTGAGATTCAGATTGTAAATGTCATGCGCCGTGAAGGAATACTCAAGTGCTATGTGGATCAGCAGAGAAAGAATTACGATTACATTCTTATTGACTGCGCCCCGTCACTCGGTATGCTCACGGTCAACGCTTTAGCTGCTGCGGATAGTCTTATTATCCCGGCACAGCCGCATTTCCTTTCTGCAAAAGGTCTGGATTTGCTGATGGGTTCTGTAAGTAAAGTAAAACGCTACATTAACCCGGAGCTTTCCATTGACGGCATTCTTCTCACAATTGTAGACAGGCGAACAAATTTCGCAAACGATGTCATTGATGAATTGAGAGATTACTACGGTGGAAAGGTAAACATCTTCAAGACAGAGGTTCCCCACTCAATCCGAGCAGCAGAAACCTCGGCAGCCGGTGTAAGTATCTTTCAGCATGACAAATCAGGCAAGGTGGCTGCGGCGTATGAACAACTGACGAAGGAGGTGGTAGACCTTGAAAGGCAAAATCGATCTCGCACTTCACCCTGTCGATGACCTTTTTACAACAGAGGATTTACGACAGGAAAAGCGGCATGAGCTTCTGATGGACATCCCTATTTCCATGATTTCAGATTTCCCCGACCATCCGTACAAAGTCCTTGACGATGACAGCATGACGGAGCTTGTTGAGAGCATTAAAACCCGTGGCGTCATTCAGCCGGTCATTGTTCGTGTAAAGGATGACGGAAACTATGAAATGGTTGCAGGACACAGACGAAAACACGCCTGTGAGTTGGCAGGACTTGAAACAATACCGTGTCGAGTTCAGGACTTAAGCCGTGATGAAGCGGTCATCTCAATGGTAGACAGTAATCTTCAAAGAGAAACCATCCTGCCAAGTGAGAAAGCCAAGGCATACAAAATGCGACTCGAATCTATGCGAAGACAGGCTGGCAGACCAAGTAAAGAAAATGCGTCGCCACTGGCGACTAATTTATCAAAAGGTCGTGCAGACGATGAGATGGCAGAAATTGTAGGCGAAGGGAAAGACAATATACGCCGATACATCCGTCTGAATGAGCTTGTTCCGTCCCTGCTGGATATGGTGGATGAAAAGAAAATTGCTCTGCGTCCGGCTGTTGAAATCTCATACCTGACGAAAGAAGAACAGAATGTCCTTTCCGATTGTATTGAGTATAACGATGCAACCCCTTCTCACGCACAGACGATCAAAATGCGAAAGTTCAGCGAAGAAGGCAGACTGACAGGAGCCGTTATTGAATCCATCATGGAAGAAGAAAAACCAAACCAAAGAATCCCGTCTCAGTTTAAGGATGAGCGTATCCGGAGGCTCATACCGCAAAACATCCCGCGAGAACGGGAATCGGATTATGTGGTTCAGGCACTTGAATTTTACAACAGACACCGAGACAGAGGTCAGGAAAGATAAGGTCTAAGCCAAGGGATAACTGCACCCAAAAATGTCTGTCAGGGCATTTGCAGTTTTTCCCCCTCTCCACACCTCTCCCCGTATATACCAGCAGACCTGCCGAGAAAGAGAAATCTTTACCCGGCTTTTTTTATTGTCTGAATATGCCGTAAAGGAGGCGATTGCGTTGTAGCAAAACATAAACAAAGCAAAATCCCGTAAGCCGTAAACCCAAAAACAAAAAAACAGGAGGAAAGGCAAAATGCAGATTCGTGTAAAAATCCACAAGGTGTTTGAAAACAGAGGTGCCATGAAAGCGCTTGCTACTGTGACCATCGGTGAGGAGTTCGCTGTTCACGGCGTAAAGCTCATTGAAACCGAGAACAGTCGCTTTGCAGCCATGCCGAGTGAAATCCGCAAGGATAAGGACGGCAATGATGTTCACCGCGATGTTTTCCATCCCATTTCTTCTTCGGCTCGTAAGTCCGTTGAAGACGCTCTGTTTGCCGCTTATGACGAAGCGGTAGCAGCATCCAAGGCTGAATAAGCCAAAACAAATCCATATCAAAAAAATAAGAAAGATTGAGGTAATTATCTATGTTTAAGAAAATCCAGAATAAGGTTCATTCCGCTGTTTCCACCGTCCGCGCAACCATCGCCAGTAAGAAGGCAGAAGGCTATGTGGACAGTGGCGTCAAGATTCTCATTGCGGTCGTTATCGGCGCGCTCCTGCTTGCCGGGCTCTATGCTTTGTTCAATACTAATATCCTGCCCACGCTGACTACCAAAATCAACGGTCTGTTCAACTACGCAGGTTAATCCGTCCATCCACAACCAATAAAAATAAGAAAGATTGAGGTAATAAAATATGTTTAAGAAAATTCAGAATAAGGTTCATTCCGCTGTTTCCACCGTCCGCGCAACCATCGCCAGTAAGAAGGCAGAAGGCTATGTCGATAGTGGTGTGAAGATTCTCATTGCGGTCGTTATCGGCGCGCTCTTGCTTGCCGGACTCTATACTTTGTTCAACACTAACATCATCCCGACCCTCGGCACCAAGATCACCGGTCTGTTCAACTACGCTGGCTAATCAACCGGCGTAATAAAGCACAACTGAATAGCGCGGCGGGGTGATTTATGAGGTCATCCCGCCGCATTTTCTTTTCGGGAGGTAACAATGAAATCCATCATGATAAATCCAATTTTGCCTACGCTACCGCATCCGGTACACATTCCTGATGCAGAAACTGCTCTGACAATCCTGATGTATACGGTATTCCTTGCGCTTACTGCAATGACTGCATTTCTTGCCAGTCAGTATGCTGCCGGACATTTCACAGGAAACAAGAAGAAGGCGGCGCTTGCTTTCATCGGTATCAGCGTATGTACTGCTGCCGTGCTTCTCTGTTTTTTTGGATGTGCTGTGAGTGCGGTTCAGGGCATTTTATTCTGCCTGCTCCTCATTTACTCCTCTTATAGCGACATTAAGACAAGGGAATCTGACGACTGCCTTGCGTTGATGATAGCGCTCACAGCTTTTATCGGCAGAGAGGTTAAAGAAATACCTATGATGCTCCGGTCAGCAGTCCTGATTACAATTCCGATGTTTCTTGTACTCATTATCTGTAAAGGGAAAACAGTTGGTGGTGCGGATGTAAAGCTGACTGCCGCTTGCGGTTTTCTTTTGGGAATCAGTCGAGGAACTGTTGGTCTTATGGCAGGGCTTTTGATTGGCGTAGTCGCAAATCTCATAATTCAAACCAAAAAGGAAAAGCAGGAAGGCTTCCCGCTTATTCCATACCTTGCTGTCGGGTTCATGGCAGCATATTTTCTATGATGAAGGAGGAAATCTCATGAAAAACAGAACAGTCATCGGCATCATCTGTATGGTGCTTGCCGTTATCACTACCTTTGCGATTGCACCTATGGTCAATCGGCTGACGAGCGATACCACAACGGTTATCCGTCTTGCAGGAGAAGTAAAACAGGGCGCGCAAATTACCGAGGATAAAATCGAAACGGCGGTCGTGAAGACCGACTCCATTCCTTCCGGTATTCTCAATGATAAATCTGCTGTTGTCGGTAAGTACGCTTCGGGTAATCTCTATGCCGGAGACTATTTTACCGCAGGAAAACTCACAAGTGAAGCCAATACCGCAGATGATGTGTTTGCCTCGCTTGACGGGAGTAAGGTGGCGGTGAGTATTACCATTGATACCTTTGCCGCAGGACTTTCCGGCAAGCTCCAGAACGGTGATATTATCAGCGTAATCGTAACAGATAAAGAAACCGGGACAACAACTATTCCCGGAAGTCTCAAGTATCTGAAGGTGATTACCACTACAACCGCAGGTGGTGTAGATAAGGATTCGGTCGTTAAAAATGACGACGGTACCTATGAACTGCCGTCCACCGTAACCGTCCTTGTAAACACCGAACAGGCTAAACTGCTTGCTAAATATGAAGATAACAGTACCATGCAGACGGCTCTTGTGTATCGCGGTGACAAAGAAACCGCTGACAAGTTCATTGCAAAGCAGGACGATTATCTGAAGAATGGAGGAACTGCCAATGAGTAAGATGATTGCTGTATGCGGTTCTCCCGGAAGTGGCAAAACAACCGCTTCACTCAAAATTGCGCAGGAACTCTATTACGATAAGAAAGGGACAATTCTGTTTCTTTCCCCGGATATGAGCGTTCCGGCAATGGCATATATCTTTCCGCATTGCAAAGACAGCGATTTGTTTTCCATCGGTAAGGCTATGGATAAGACCGACATCTTCAAAGAAGATGTGATGAAGCAGATTGTATCAGTCAAGACAATGCTGAACTTCGGCTTTCTCGGATACAAGGCGCAGGAGAATAAGTTTTCTTATCCGCGTCCTACCGATGATAAGGTGCTTTCACTTTTCAGAGCCATGAAAGAGATTGCGGATTATACCGTAATCGACTGCACCAGCGATGCAGATGACCTCATTTCCCATCTGGCTATGACCGAATCAGAGAGCGTTGTTCAGATGCTTACCCCTGACCTTAAATGCATGGGGTACTATTCCTCTCAGGCGGATATGTACGGTGCGGTTTCTGACCGCAGCGTCAAAGTCATGAGTATCTGCGACCGCGATCTTTACCTGCCGATAGAAGAAGTGAAAGCGCATTTCAAGAATGTCGCATTTACGCTTCCGTACAGCCGACCACTGAAACAGCAGGTCATTACGGGAACGCTTTCTGAAAGGCTCGCTGACCGGAAATACCGGGAGCAGATTGCTGAGATTGCAAAGAAGGTGGTGTGATGGGCAAGTCCATTGCATTTGTTCCTTTGCTTCATCTGGCACAGGAATATATCTCTCAAAACTACGCAGCCGCCCTGACCGAAAAATCCAAGTTTCCGCAGATAAAGACCTATCTTGAAAAGTATCTCCGGGACAATGGTTTTACTGTCGAGGGTATGAGTACCACAGAGATAACAAACAAGCTGTATTCCGAGATGGCGGAGTATTCCATTCTCACAAAATATCTCGGAAAAGACGAAATTGAGGAGATAAATATCAACGGCTGGGACGATGTTGCCATTACCTATACGGACGGTCACATTGCCAAGGCTGATGAGCATTTTTATTCTCCCCAGCACGCTATCGATATTGTGAAGCGCCTTTTGCACCACTCCGGCATGATTATCGACAACGCAACTCCCATGAGCCAAGGTCATTTGCCGGGCAACACCCGTATCACCGCGCTCAAAGAGCCGTTGGTGGACGATGACAGAGGTATCAGCGTGTCTATCCGACTGCTGCATCCGTCCCGTGTAAACCGAGAGGAACTTGTCAAAGGTGGCAACTCCACACAGAAGATGGTGGATTTTCTTTGTATGTGTTTGCGCTATGGCGTTTCGTTTGTGGTTGCCGGAGCTACTTCCAGCGGTAAAACGACGCTGCTGAACGCACTTCTTACTTCTATCCCGGATAACAAGCGTATCTTTACGATTGAATCCGGTTCCCGTGAGCTTTCTCTGCTTCGTGTGAAAGACGGAAAGGTCGTAAACAATGTGGTTCATACATTGAGCAGACCGTCCGACAACGAAGCGTATGACATTACGCAAGAAGACCTTGTTGTGGCTTCTCTCCGTTTCAACCCTGATATAGTTGTCGTGGGAGAAATGCGCGACAGTGAAGCTTACTCTGCTGTGGAAGCATCACTGACCGGACATACGGTTGTATCCACTGTCCATGCGTCGGCTGCTGATGCAGCGCACACCCGTCTGGCACTGCTTTGTCAGAAGCGTTTCCCGATTAACTTTGATACTTCGCTGATGCAAGCGGGACAGGCTTTCCCACTCGTTGTGTATGCGCATAAGCTTGAGGATAATTCCCGAAGGATTAT
This sequence comes from Lachnospiraceae bacterium, assembly GCA_028692975.1. GTDB lineage: Bacteria > Bacillota > Clostridia > Lachnospirales > Lachnospiraceae > JALENY01. Next base: position 310 of record JAQUWF010000003.1, on the reverse strand, counting down.
GGACATCTCCGAGTGCGTCATTACAAAAAGCGGTGAGCGCGAGTATCATACGCTGTTTCGCTACAACATTACAAAAAACGAACTTGTAAACGGCAAGTTCCAAATTGAAGGATACTTTGAACAACCAGAACTTATGAGCGAGAACCTAAAAAGAAAGCTCATGCAGTTCGGCGTTCCTCAGAGCACACTTTCAAAATTTCTTACGAAAGGGGCTGACTACGAATGATTTTTTCAAGCATTTCCTCTGTTCTTCTTATTATTGCGATTGTCTGCTGCTTAAAGCTGACGCCAGAACAGGTTTCAGACGATA
>JAQUWF010000158.1 GCA_028692975.1 Lachnospiraceae bacterium | reverse complement strand
GGAAGTATATTCTTCCGAATAATCTGATTCAGATCATTTGGATCTCCCTGATATTCTTTTCCAATCCTTACAAGTTTCTCGCGAAGTTCTTTATGCTTCTCCATTTCTTCCATAAATCCTTCTACCTGCTCTATTGCCATTTTATCACTCTCCTTTACGCTCCTACATCGATTCGCTGGCGCTCCACCAATTCTGCAAAAAATCCGCTGTTCTCAATAAGTTCCTCATAAGTTCCATCTTCCACAATATGACCTTTATCCAGCACGATGATACGGTCACATTGACGTATGGTTGAAAGTCGATGTGCAATTACAATCCTTGTACATTTTAAGTTTTCTAAGGCCTGGGATACTTTTTTCTGTGTCAGATTATCCAGGGCGCTGGTTGCCTCATCAAACATAAGCACTCTGGGCTTAGGTGCTATGGCTCTTGCAATCATCAAGCGTTGTCTTTGTCCGCCTGAGATGCCTCCCTGCCCTTCCGATATTAAGGTAAACATACCCATGGGCATATGGCGTATATCATCGGCAACACCGGAAAGTTCTGCCGCTTCCCACGCTGCATCCATATTCAGCCAAGGTGCTGAGATCGTAATATTGGAATAAATATCACCCTGAAAGAGTCTTCCGTTTTGCATAACCGTACCGATCTTGCGTCGCAGGGATCGAAGATCCATGCTGCTCAAATCTTTTCCGTCGTAAAAAACGGCACCTTTCTGCGGCTGCTCAAATCCAAGCATAATACGCATAAGGGTTGACTTTCCACATCCGGTAGATCCAACGATTGCCACATACTGGCCAGGACGAATTTTCAATGACAGATCATCCAAAATAAGCGGCATGTTTTCCCGGTAGCGAAAGCTTACATGATTGAGTTCAATACCGCCGGATAAGCGTTCTACCACTGACTTTTCCTCTGCTACCTCCGGTACGCTTTCCATGATCGGCGCGCACATTTCCAGCATAGGTTTCATTTTTGCAATGGAAAGAGCCATGCCGGCCAATGTTGCAACCGCTCCGGACACCATGCCATAGGAAGTATTAAATGCATAAAAATCAGAAACCGTCACACCGCTTTTCACTGCTGCATAATAGATAATCAGAACACCGATCAGCCCTACTGCTGTATTCAGCACAGCATTAACCTTTAAAAATATAGGTGGATTATAGGTTAATTCCGTCGCCTTGGCATACTGGGTTCCCCATTTGGCAAACGCTCTTTTTTCTGCCCCCGACAGTTTGATCTTCTGAATGCCGGATATAAGCGAATAGGTCATACCACTTTCTTTGGATGCCAGTTCCATCTGTTTTCTGGAGATGCGAATCTGCCACAGTGCCGATAAAATAGAAATTATAACCATGGAAAGGATCATAGCAACTGCCGGAACAACCAGGGCCGGTGCAAATGCAAAAATCTGTACCAGGTAAATCAGGGAAAAGATACCGGTAAGTCCCAATGACAATACAGAATTTACGATCAAATCGCACAGGCCGCTGATATAACTGGCCCTGTTTGCCAATTCACCGGCACTATAATCTTTAAAGAATACAGCCGGAAGCGACAGGATTCGCATCATAACAGCTGCTTCCACTGATATATGTAACTTTGTGTTGATCCTGACCGAAATCAGCGATTTTACCACGCCGATGAGCAGCGAAGAAAATATGAGACACATCATAAATACAGCCGTTGCCATAAGCGCCTGAACCGACTGTGCATATATAACCACAGAAAACAGCCATTTATTCAATACAGGCATAATCAGTCCAAGTAAAGTAACACACAATGCTGCCGCCGCAAACATAAAAATATCCTGCCCGGAAATTGTTCCCACAATATATTTCAGCAGCGAACGCATGCCAAGTTTTTCCAGCGGAAACGGTATATAAAATGCCACTGCTTCTTTTTCAATCATTCCCTCATTTTCACCTGTAAAATGCACTTCTTTTCCTGTGGTATCATCAAAAAAATGATAGCCCTGGAATTTATCCGGTATCAATGCGACAACATTTCCTGTATCCTTACGGGTTCCAAGCATCGCTCCGTATGCGTCCTTGTACCAGCCCTTTTCCAGGACTACATTTCTTCGCATAATGCCATGGGGACGAAGCAGATACTCCAACTGTTCATTGGTATCTTTTATATTTTCCGGTATTTCATGTGAACGGATTTTGTAATACTTTAAAACTCTTTCTATAGCATCTTTTGCCTTAATACTGTCCTCTTCCAAAGCAAGAGACATTTTTTGCCCCAGAACAGATCCTGCAATTTTGAGAAACGAATCTTCAAAAACAGCCGAATCATATTCTTTTCGCTCTCTGATTTGTTCGTCAAACCACCCCATATATCTTTACCTCCTACTCGCTGACAACCAGCTGTGCATATGCGCCATTCTTTGCCATCAGTTCATCATGAGTACCTCGTTCCATAACATTACCCCGCTCCAAAACAATAATTTCATCACAATCACGAATGGTAGAAAGTCTGTGGGCAATGACGATACATGTAATGCCCCGATCCTTAATTGCATTTACCACATCGAATTCCGTCTTGGCATCGAGAGCACTCGTCGCTTCATCCATGACAATAATCGTAGGATCCTGGGCAAGCACACGGGCTATTTCCAATCGCTGTCTCTGCCCACCGGACAGGTCGGTTCCTCCCTCATTCAGTTTATATTGATATCCGCCCTCACGCAGCATGATATCGTCATGGATTCTGGCATCTCTGGCTGCCAGAATAATCTCATAATCTTCAATCGACTTATCCCACATGCGAATGTTACTCGCAATGGTATCATCAAAAAGAATAATATCCTGATCAACTACCGCAACCGACCCGGTAAAAATACTGCGATCAATTTCTTTTATGGACTTTCCATCAAAAAGGATTTCTCCCTCCCATGATTCATACAAACCGGAAATCAGTTTTGCAAGTGTTGATTTTCCGCATCCGGATGAACCTACAAAAGCCACTCTGCTTCCCTGTTTCAAGGTCATGTTGAAGTCCTTGATAAGAGGATCTTTCAATGGTGAATAGCCAAAGGTAATGTGCTTTAGTTCGACTAAACCACTCAGTTTATCATATTCCTTCGTATCATCTGCCTCTTCTTTTGCTGTTTCCGGCATGGGATATTCCATAACATCCTCGATACGCTCCATATCCGTACGCATTTCCTGTATCACCTGTCCAGCACCGATCAACGCTTCTGCCGGAGCGGTAAAGGCCGAAAGGAAACCCTGAAAAGCCATAACCATACCTACGGTAAACGCTCCCTGCATCACCAGATAAATACCAAGCAGCAGAATCGAAATATTTGCCAACTGCTGTACAAGTCCGGGAATAAGCCCCAGATACTGATTCATCTTCGCAAAGCGGATATTCTGTGTGTTTACGCTGGCCTGATAGCCCGCCCATTTCTCAAAGTAACCATTTTCAGCGCCACTGGATTTGATCGTTTCGATCATTTCAATACCCGAAACCGTTGCGGAAGCCAGTTTTCCACTGTCTCTGTTTAAGATTCTGGAAATGTTAACTCTCTTATCCGATATATATCTGGATAATGCCAGATTGATCAGCACCGCGGAGATACCTACAATGGTCAGCATAATGCTGTAGCGGAACATGACGATCAGATAAAAAATCATCATAAATGTGTTTAGAAACAGCGGTGCCATGGTATTGACCAGATTACCGGCAATTCTTGCATTCGTTGACTTTCTCTGCTGAATGTCCCCTGCCATTCTCTGAGAGAAAAATTCCATAGGCAGCTGCATGACCTTCCACATATAGGTCGTTTCTCCGATGACGGTCATTTTCCCATTAATGCGCAGTGCATATACCGCATTGATCCACGTTACCGTGATCTGAACTACTGCAAGCAGCACCATTCCCAGCATAAAGGGTACAAGCCAGTCCGGATTATCCCCTGTCAGTAACTGATCCAGAAAGACTCTTGAAAATCCAGAGCGTATAATTCCTGCAAAAGAAATAATCATAGTGGTTAATGCAACGAAGGCAACCGCCGAGCCTGTACCAGTCATTCGCTTTTTTGCAAATTCCAGGATACTTTTTTTCTTTCCACTTGGCTCAAATCCCTCTCCAGGCGACATCATAAGACATATTCCCGTAAATTCTTTATCGAATTCTTCCATGGAAATAATACAGCTTCCTTTTGCAGGATCATTCAGGTAAACCTTGTCTCCTTTGAAACCTTTTAAAACCACAAAATGATTGAAGCCCCAGTGGATAATGCACGGAAATCCTCCACTTTTCTTTAACGCATCCGGCTCGTATCGGTATCCGGACGATTCCATATGATAATTTCCGGCTGCCTTTAATATGTTTTTTGCATTGGATCCATCTCTGGATACCCCACAGTCTTTTCTTACCTGTTCCAATGGAATCCACTTTTCATAATAGGACAAAATCATGGTTAAACATGCTGCACCACACTCCAGTGCCTCCATTTGCATAATAACCGGAACTTTTGCCACTCCGCCATTTACAGGCTGTTTGATTTTTTTATTCTCTTCTTTCATTTTGCCCCTCTCATGAAATCAGTTAATAATAAAAGTAATCGGGTGAATTTCCTGTGTATTTCCTGCATCATCCTGCATTTCCACACTCCCAAATATCCCCCAGCAGAGTGTTCCCGCCAAAAGCATCAACACGATTGCAATAATAATCCAGATACGGGGTGACGTAACCTGAATATAATCATTAAGCTCCTCCGGAGACGTGACACGATCAATTGTTTTTTCCCTGAAAATGGTTTTGTTCATAGTTTTTTCTTCCTTTCGTCCTGAAATGCCTTGCATATTTTAAGAATATTCTGTCCATTCACATACTCATAGGAAATCGCATCCATACTCTTCTTCACCATATAAATTCCAAGTCCTCCAATCTTTCTGTCCTCCGCCGATAACGTAACATCGGGATCTTTTCTGGCAAGCGGATTATAAGGAATACCCCGGTCAATAAATGTAATGACAGCCGTTAAC
>JAQUWF010000157.1 GCA_028692975.1 Lachnospiraceae bacterium | reverse complement strand
TCATCACCATGCCAGATTTTCATTTCAATCACATACTGTTCCCCATGATAATCCACGATTACATCGGTCCGTCGAAGTTCCCGGGTTCTGGATTCAATGTAATAATTTCCAGTACCATTAATAATCGGGCGCAAATATAACAAAAAATATTTCCGGCCCTCTTCCTCCAGGAAGGTCTCATCTATATCACTGTACAAATCATTAAAATGAACAACGAATTTTTCCAGAATCAAATGCATATTCAAATGACCGTCTACAATAAACTGGCTCTTATCCTGCAAAGACGCTTTATAAATATCCTGTTCCTGCATCTGGGACGTAGAGAGATAGAAGTTGTAGAGACGTGTTTCAAAAATGCGGTTTGCTATAGCAACCACCCCATGCTCATTTTTGATAAATCCAAACATGGTGGCATTATCAATAGCGGGCTCATCGGGATTATAAACAATACTTTTGCCAGTAAAAAGCAGGGAACAGAGCATACGATTCAACTGGGGATAACTGATCAATTTTCCCATCAGAGATTCAAACAACGTGTTCTTTTCAGACAAAATAATGCGAATCGCCTCATGAAAATTGTTTTTTGTCCATGTATTCACTTTCGAATCAGAGTTTTCAGACACACCAATTTCTTCATCCATAATCTTACAGAGCCGGGACACGAGAAAAGGATATCCCGACGTATAATCAAAAAGAAGGCCAGCAATTACATCAATATCCATGCATGTATGATGATCTTTCTCATATTCAGAAAGCATTCCTGCAATATCCTTCTTCGAAAAACTCATATCAATATTAAAGTCAGCCGCAATATTCCATGGGCTGTTAACTTTGTGATCATCATCCGTTCGGAGTTTTCGCTTTAAATTCTTTACATCATACACCCCAGCCAGAATAACCGCCTGAAAAGTGGGCTGCACATCACGATCAATATAATATGCTCGCAGTTGCGCAAGAAAATCAAGAAAAACCTGATTATTCGTGGCACTGTCTACTTCATCAATCAAAAGTACAATTCGTTTGTCGGAAGCGGCACACAGGTCACTTAAATCCTCAAAAAGTTCTTTTAATGTGAAATGTTTGCTTCGCTCATTGACATCCTGCCTAAGTTTGTTCATAGCATTCTGAAGATTTTCGGTTATAAGTAATTCATTTCTTTTCAATAAACGAAGGAACGAGCTTGCAAAGGAAATGGAAAATGTATTTCCATCCCGGAATTTCGTATCATCGAAGGTCTGAAAATCCATGGAAACCACATAATATTCTTTACGCAAATACAAATTCAGCGCACGCAGTGTAGTAGTTTTTCCATACTGTCTGGCCCGATTGATTGTCAAGTATTTCCCATCATCCACTAGTTTCTTTGTCTCTAACAGGCGTGCATCTATATTCACCATGTAATTTTCATCCGGCTTGCAGTCAGCTGTCACATTAAATACTTTAGTCATATTTGTGAACCCCTTCCTTTATTTCTATAGCACTCATTGATTTATATGTTTTTATCTTATCATGGAAATATAAAATAGTAAACTAATGGGAATTTTTAAGCGGAGCATAAATGATTTCCAGTGATTGTTTCTGCTTCATGTCTGTTTCCTCCATTATAATTCATAGGTGAGGCAAACACAAGGATGGACGCATGAAAATGCTTAAAAAGACAGCGAAATATTCCCCACAGAATTTGTAATTGCCTCAAAGTAAAAGGGTAACCCGGCGAATTGCCGATGATAGGACACAAAAGAGATTTGTGTGATGGAATTACTATAGCATAGATGGATGGGAAAGGGAAGATGGAATTGGGGTTTTACATGAAAATGAAAATATATGGAAACCACTAGCGTACTTACTACTGCAAATCAAATTTCTGTTGTATTTAACTTTTAAATAGGTTCCGCAGGATAGCAAACTCAAAACTTCAATGCAAAATATCGAGAATCAAATTCCCAAGATACTATTTCATCAAAAATATACTGTATAGAAATCCCCAACGCATTAGATTTCCTTAACGTTGGGGATTTCTATAATACTATCATAAAATTTAAAAAGTTTAAGAAGGAAGGGCGGCTGAAAAGCCCAAAGATGCCGTAACAGGAAACGCAGTGCCGTCTACATTATTAAAATGCTGAGTTTCTAAAGCATTACAATCATAATCACAGCCTTCCATCCAAATATATGCCGTAACAGAAATAGTATCTGTATTAGCAATATCATTAAATGTATAAAGCACTGAATCACCAGTCTGATTTGTCATAATTGTGCTTGCACCATCAGAAGCATTTACGGCTGTTGCCAGACTAAGTTTTGTTGCATCTACATCTGCAACTGTACCGGATTTTTGAATGGCAGTATCAATACCATCAGCTGTTTTATCGGCACTATCTAAGGTTGTATTGACTGGTGTTGCAGTTCCATCCTCTGAATCAACTTGATAGATTCTAACAGTCTTATTTGTTCCATCATCAATTACAAGAGCGAGACGAAGGACTTTGTCTAATTCACCAGAAATACCGGTAATAGATGTATTTTTATCTAAAACGATTTGACAATTTTGAGCTGCTTTTATTTCAAAAGACTCTTTAATGTATTTATCTGTACTTGCGTCTGAAAATGTTCCAGCATAGTTGCCACCCTTTGTTACACCGGTAGTAGAAGTAGCTGCTGCTTTCCAAGCTGTATCATAAACAAAGTCAAGTTCATCAGATGTGTTCAACTTACCGATAGTAGATACAGGGGAAAGAGCTTTTGCTGTTTTTCCATCCAGCCAATCATGAACACTACCCCAATTTGAACCACCGTCAGATGCTGTAGCTCCCTCCGAAATCAGCAAAGTATAAGCTGTAGATGCTGTCATTGTTGCAGTTTTCGCTTCAACCCTAGTTTGATTAATAAACCATGCATACGTCGCGCTGGTCAGTGCGATGGCTGCTACTACTAGAACTAACCACATATTTTAATACAAAAGGGTAAGAGCAGTAATAAACATACATTTCTTACCCAACCGATGCATGGAAGAGGTTACAAAAACTTAAATTGTTGGTCAAAATGGGTAAGGGGATGGAAAATCCTGCACCGCTTACCCAACGGCCACTTAAAAACATGAGCAGTCTTACGCTGATCCACTGAAAATGGGTAAGAGAAGGAACAAGCATATGTACCTTACCCAACCGATGCATGAGAGAGCGGCCAAAAACTTAAATTGTTGGTCAAAATGGGTAAGGGGATGCCAAACACTGCACTGCTTACCCAACGGCCACTTAAAAACAGGCGCAGACTCATGCCGAGCCAGTGAAAATGGGTAAAAGAAGGAACAAGCATATGTACCTTACCCAATCGATGCAGGGAAGAGTGGACGAAAACTTAAATTGTTGCTAAAAATGGGTAAGGAACTGCCAAGCCCTGCCCTCCTTAACCAATCCGCCCCGCACATGTGATTTCTGTTCCATTCTTGCAAACAAACCGTACATCCTCCTTACTATACACGACCACATGATCAATCAAAGTTCTCCAAATGCGTTCATCGAAATCCGTAATCGTCTCTGGGCTTTGGCGAAGTGCCAAAAAGAAGTCCTCTGTGGCCGATTTCCGCATGTGCATTTCGGAAATTTCCATACTTAACTGATCATAGGCTTCCTTGGCACCCTCAAGCTGATTGGTTAGCTTGTTGTAGTAGGCTTGGAGGGTTTGGCGGTCGGAGAGGGGGAATTTGTTTTTTAAGGAGGCGGGCAGGAGGCGGTCGGAGATAGCCTGCATTTCTTTGGCAAGGGCCTGCTGCCGTGCCTCCAGGCTGGCGGTGGCATAGAGGCGCTCCTTTTGCATTGCGTAGTCATCACATAAATGTTTGCGCTGGGAAAACAGCTGATTCGCCGCAATAACAAACATATTTTTCAACTCTGTATCAGTAAGATGCGGTGTGGAGCAGTTGTGGCTGCCGTGGAATTTGTGGTTGCACTGCCAGACGAAACGGCGGTACTTGTCGTTGGAATGCCACACCTTGCTGCCGTACCAGCTGCCGCACTGGCCACATTTGATTTTGGCGGAGAACGTATACAGTCCGCTATAACTTTGCTTGTTCCGGCTACGGCGGGCCAGTTCTCGCTGGACCAGATCGAAGGTGTGGGGATCGATGATCGCCTCGTGGTCATTCTCCACATAATACTGGCGGATTTCTCCTTCATTTATCTTGCGTTTCTTGGTCAGGAAATCCGTCGTATAAGTCTTTTGCAGCAGCGCATCCCCCTTGTATTTTTCATTGGTAAGTATGCTGCGGACGGTAGAAACATTCCATGTATCCTTGCCCGTGGGTGTCTTGATCTTTTCGCCTGTCAGAGTGCGGCTGATGCTGTAGGGGGTCATGCCGCCGAGGCAGAGCGTGAAGATGCGTTGCACCACGGCTGCCTGGCTGGGATTCACGATCAGGCTGCCATCGGGGCTGCGGTCATAGCCGAGAAACCGGGCGAAGGGAACCGTGACCTTGCCGTCCGCGAACCGTTTCCGCTGCCCCCAGATACAGTTTTCGGAAATGCTGCGGCTTTCCTCCTGAGCCAGCGAGGACATGATGGTAATCAGTAATTCTCCTTTGCCGTCAAATGTCCAGATATTTTCCTTCTCGAAATAAACCTCCACCCCTTTTTCCTTTAATTTGCGGATGGTGCTCAGACTATCTACAGTATTGCGGGCGAAACGGCTGACGGATTTGGTAATGATAAGGTCAATCTTTCCATCGAGGGCATCAGCAATCATTTGGTTGAAGCCTTCCCGTTTTTTTGTGTTGGTGCCGGTGATGCCCTCGTCAGTGTAAACGTCCACGAATGCCCAGTCCTCCCGGCTTTTTATGTAATGTGTATAATAATCAACCTGCGCCGCATAGCTGGTCAGCTGTTCTTCAAAGTCCGTGGACACGCGGGCATATCCGGCGGTGCGCCTCCTGTCTGTGTCCACCCCCCCTCAGACCGTCCGAAAACTCGATGTTTTCAATGCTTATTAGCATTTTTATCGTCTGATTTTCTAATTTTATTGTCATTGAAAACTGAATAGATCACACGTGAAGATGTTGGAACTTTTTGT
>JAQUWF010000156.1 GCA_028692975.1 Lachnospiraceae bacterium | reverse complement strand
AAGAAGAGGCACTTTTATTTTGTTCTTTAATACTCATTGTATTTGTATTACTCATAGTTTCTCCTCCTTTCACCTATTCGCTCAATCGAACTCTTGGATCTAACAGTGCATTAAATACGTCGACCATGAAGGAACAGATCAACATAACCGCTGCGATAATCAACGTGGTAACCAGTACCATAGGGTAGTCACCGGATGTGATTGCATTGGTCATAGTCAGTCCGATTCCCGGATATGAAAATACACTTTCAATAACGACAGAACCGCCTACCAGCATAGGAATACGGAAAACCAGAATAACCAGAACCGGTTTCATAGCATTGCGGAATCCATGTTTCAGGTATACTTTCCATTCAGGAATACCTTTGCTGCGCGCTGTCTTGATATAGTCACTGTTCAAAACATCCAGCATGGTATTTCTCGCATAACGCATGAGCACGGCCACCATACCGATGGTCAGTGTAAGCACCGGCAGGAACAGATGCTGGAATGCGTCCACAAAAGAATTGGCCGCATCGGGACTGACACGATTCGCTGAAGGGAACCAGCCCAATTTGATCGCAAAGATCTGAATCAGGATAATACCAACCAGAAACTGTGGCACCGCCTGTCCAAACACGGCTAGGACACGTCCGATATAATCGATGACACCATTTTGCCGGATGGCAGAAACAATACCGATACCAATACCAAGTATCGCTGATATGATCAGGGAATAACCTGCCAATTCCAGAGTGTATGGCATACGAACCGCGATGACAGATGCAATAGAAGATCCGTCGAAGGAGTATCCGAAATCACCATGCAGACAATTACCCAGCCAATGGAAATACTGTACAATAAGAGGATCATTTAATCCTAAAGATTCCCGCAGCGCTTCTACGTTATCAGCATTAGCTGACAGCGTCTCCGGACTTACCATGAAGTTGATCGGGTCAACTCCGGTAGCCTGTATTCCGAAGAATACGATCATACTGATCAAAAGAAGCATGGGGATCATCATGAGTAGCTTTTTCAATATGTATTTAAGCATTTTCCCACTCCAATCTCTTTTTTGAAGAAAGGGAAGAGATGTTGGTTATTTTCCACTTCTCTTCCCCTCCTATTTGTATCGTTGCTTATTTCACTTCCCAATCTGCAAATTTAACATCACAGTTGTAAAGCGGGTTGCAGAATTTTACGCCTTCCGGAAGAGTTACGTTTGAACTTGTGTAAACGTTAGTTCCTACGGTAAACATTGGAACTTTGTATACGTTCTCCTGCTCTAAGGTCTGCAGTTCTTTCAGTGCTTCTGCTTTGGCACTGTCATCTGTAGCGCTTGCCAGTTTTGCGATAGATGCGTCAAATGCTGTGTCGCCGCCGAAAACATTGCCGAACAGAGCGTCTGAACTCAGGTACTCTGTATACCATTCGTTGATAGAGAATGCAGATTTTCCTTTGAATCCGATGTCGTAATCACGAGTGGTGAACAGGTCTGTTGTTCCGTCATTGGATAAGGTTGCTTCTACGGTAAGTCCTGCCTGCTGCAGATAATATACTACGGTGTTGATCAGGTCGATAGAGGTCTGATCGTTGTTGTAGTAGCAGATTTTTAAGGTTCTTCCCATATCATAGCCTGCTGCCTGCAGATCTGTTTTTGCTTTTTCAGCATTGAACTCATATTCAAATCCGTTGTATGCTGCGTTGTCATTTGGTACGCCGGAGCTGATAACAGTTGCGCTTGGATACAGAGATGCCAGTGTTGCACGGTCAATTGCTTCGATCAGAGCCTTGCGGACTTCTACATTCTGCATTGCCTCGTTCTGATTGCCATCCACACCCTTCATATTAAATACGAAGTATTTGTAGAATAATACGTCTACTTTGTGAGCGTTATAGTTGGTCATAGCGTCCATAGCCTCTACCTGGTCTGCTGCATTAGCAAAGAGGTAATCTGCGTTGCCGGACTGTGCTGCGGTAATATAATCAGATACGAAGTAGTTAATAACCTTTGTGATCTTCGGTGCAGTACCTTCGTAATTCTCATTTGCTTTTAATGTAAAGTAGTTACCTACATTTAATTCATCCAGGGCATACATACCGGAAGTAACCGGATTTGTCCAGAATGCATCGGTGTCTAATTTTAATGGATCTACCTTTTCCAGAGAATGCTTCGGCAGGATTGCAAACTGTCCGAGTACATTGATCATATCCGCATATGGTGTAGATAAGGTCAATGTGATCACATTGCCTTCTGCACTCATGTTTGAAATATTTGCGAATGCTGCTGTGTAAATAGAGTTGATGGTTGCTGTCTTTAATGCTGTTTCAATAGAGAAAATAACATCATCTGCGGTCAGTGCTTCGCCATCGCTCCATTTTAATCCGTCTTTTAAGGTAATCTTGTATGTAAGCGCATCATCACTGACTTCATATTTCTCAGCCAAATCAGGTTCAACAGCATCCAGTGTATCATTTGCAATAAACAGGCTGCGGAACATAAGGTTCGTTGCAAATACTCTGTTCATCCATGGAGTAGGGATCTTGTCATCTGTAGAAGATCCATCACCGGTAGTAACTGCCAGTTTCAATGTTCCCGGTTCTGCTGCCGGAGCCGCGGTCTCTTCTTTCTTCTCCTCTGTGGTTGCTTCCGTCTTGGTTGTGTCTGATCCTGCAGCGTCCTTTTTGTCCGTTGTAGAACCACATCCTGCCAACGCGCCGATTGTCAATACAATCGACAATGCCAATGCCAGTTTTCTTTTCATTTTCTTCCTCCTTGAATAGGTGCTCCAATATATGAAGCTATTGATAGATACGTTTCTTGCGAAAGGCCTTTTCCTTTTGTAGCCCTATCGTATCACTTATGAAAATTATTTTCAATTATCATTTTAGATGAAAATCTCTTACATTTTTTGGTTATATTTTTTTACACACCTTTTACACTTTTGTGTTACACTATAATTACATTTAATAGTATACTTTAGCCACTATAATCGACCGGCGAACTGGAGGTATCTGTGAAAAACAAAAATGTATTAGACAATATGACAAATGTATACCCTACATTGACCAAATCATCAAAGAAAATTGCGGACTATATCTTTGCCCATAAAACGGAAGCACAGTATATGTCCATCACTTCTCTTTCTGAAGAATGCGGGGTTGCGGACGCGACCATTTCCAGATTCTGCAAAAGCCTGGGCTACGATGGATACAACTCATTCAAGCTTGCCCTGGCCAAAGTCGAATCCACACAGCTGTCGGATTCCAACATCAGCGTCTATGATAAGATAACAAATGAAGATTCCATAGTTTCTATGTCCAAAAAGCTCTACGCATTGGATATAGCCGCCATGAAGCAGTCCCTGGACCTTATAAAGGAAGAAGATATGGCAAAAGCCGTACAATATCTATGTAATGCGGACAAGATCTATTCCTTTGGACAGGGCGGCAGCAGCGTCATCGCCCGGGAAGCCTGGGCAAGATTCATAACGGTCACCCCCCAATTCCACTGCATCGACGACAATCACATGCAGGCCCTCGCCGCCAGCATGATGCAGCCAACCGACGTGATCCTGTTCTTTTCCTACTCAGGATCAACCAAAGACGGTCTGGATACCCTGACCCTTGCCAGAAACCGCGGAGCCAAGATCATCCTGGTTACACACTTTCCCAAATGCCCCATCAGTTCCCTGGCAGACGTCATCCTCCTGTGCGGCAGTCGCGAAAGCCCCCTGCACAGCGGCAGCATAGCAGCCAAACTGGGCCAGTTATTCATTATAGATATCCTCTACAACGAATACTGCCGCCAAAACGCAGCCTTCGTGGAAGCCAACCTGGACGCCACCTCTATCGCATTGGCCACTAAACTGGTATAGATTTTAGAATCCCTTAAGAAAATTTCGATTTTCTTTATTACAGGGACATATTTTCAACACATTTTCCATGTATAGTAGTACTCAGATAGATGAAATAACCACTCACTATCTCCCCCTCATTTAAAAAGAAAGCGAACCTGCACAAACGGGTTCGCTTTCTTTTGCTCTTTGAAAAATCTCTGTTTAATTATAATTATTACAAGTTACCAATTGCTTCATCTATCATTTTTTTACATTTCTCAATCTGTGGCATATCATCTTCCACGATGGATGCCAATGGTTTTCTTACCCCGCCCAGATTCAAGCCTTTGCTCTTTAATATTTCTTTCATGACTGCATACAGGTTTCCATGGCATGCACACATTTCATAAATAATGCGATCCGCCTGGTTCTGGATTTCTCTTGCTCTGGGAATATCTCCGGCTTCGACCAGTTCTTTTATCTTGAGGTATAATTCCGGCATAACCGCATAGGTTCCTCCGATACCACCATCAGCACCCATGGCCAATCCGCTTACCAGCTGCTCATCCGGCCCGTTGAAAACAACACTGTCCTCACCTTTTACATCCTTAAACATCTGAATATCCTGCACTGGCATAGAAGAATTTTTTACGCCTATCACTCTTGGATTTTTCAGCATTTCTTTGTACAGAGGCATGCTCAGAGCCACTCCCGCCAGCTGGGGAATATTGTAAATAATAAAGTCCGTATTCGGTGCCGCTGCGCTGATATCATTCCAGTACTCTGCAATAGCGTAATCCGGCAAATGGAAATATATCGGAGGTATCGAAGCAATTGCATCCGCACCGACACTTTCCGCATGGGCAGCCAATTCAGCGCTGTCCGCCGTATTGTTGCATCCTACATGGGCAATGATCGTAATTTTTCCTTTTGCCACCTGCATAACATTTTCAAGAATCAGTTTTCGTTCCTCTTTACTCTGGTAAATGCATTCCCCGGACGAACCGCATACATACAGTCCCTTTACTCCTTTATCGATCAAGTACTGTGTAAACGCCCTGGTCGCCTCACCGCTGACGCTTCCATCCTCATTGTAGCAGGCGTAAAACGCCGGGATAATTCCTTTGTATTTTTCTAAATTTCTCATTGCAACTTCTCCTTAACAAAATTCTTCAGTTACATTTTTCCAGTTAATTAACTGGTGTTTGTGTCAACTCGTTTATTGTAAATGACTCATATTTTAGTACGTTTTTCAAATGTAACTCTCCTCGTGACCATGAATCGTATTTTTCATAAAGCAAGCCGATATCTCCATTAG
>JAQUWF010000155.1 GCA_028692975.1 Lachnospiraceae bacterium | reverse complement strand
GACTACGAGAGTGTGCGGTCAGGCTGATAAGAATGTGCAGTTACAGGCAAGACCGCGCGGTCTGATAGGTGTCAGACGGGATTTTAATTTGCTGTTGCACCCGATTGTAATTCGCCGTCTGACACTCTTACCCAACACGCCTACTTCTCCCACTGCAATCCCTGAATTTCTTCCTCATATTGGGTAAGGAGCTTCCTAAATCCGCACCCCTTACCCAACCGTCAGTACAAAACCTCCTTCACGCGGCAACTTGCTTATCTTTTTGGGTAACTCGGCGACTTCCAATACTTCTCTTACCCAACATGCCTGCTTCTCCCACCGCAATTCCTGAATTTCTTCCCCCTATTGGGTAAGGAGCTTCCTAAACCCGCACCCCTTACCCAACCGTCAGTACAAAACCTCCCCCTCGCACCGACTTGCTTATCTTTTTGGGTATCCCAACGCCTTCCAGCACTTCCCTTACCCAACGGCACTTCATTTTCCACTGCAAACCCTGAATTTCTTCCTCATATTGGGTAAGGAGCTTCCAAAGCCCGCACCCCTTACCCAACCTGCTCATCTTTTCAGCACTTCCGCCCCCAGCGTGCGCCAGCATCGCCTGGTTTCGCAGCCTTCTTTTCACAGAGAAAGCGTCAGTGAGCCTGAAAATCCAGCGTTTACGCAGACTTAGCCGCGAAGCCCCGCTGAGCGTCTTAGTCGTAGTTAGCGATTAGTTGAAGGGGAACGTAGCGCTGTGAAAAGAAGGCTGCGAAGCCAGACGATGCGTCCCCATCCCATCCCCCCAATCCCCATTTTCTCGCATTTTCAACAAATAAATATAAAGTTAATTATTTAACGCAAATACATGTGACTTTTTTCACAAAAGGGTGTAGAATAACTACTATCTATGATTGTACAAATTGCAATACAAGAACAACCCTAGAAACATGAAAAGAGGAGGCACTATTATTATGGATACTGTAATAAACCGGTTGGCGGAAATCGAGACCGGTGCATCCAGGATTCTGGAAAATGCCAATCAGCAGAAACAGGTGCTGGCGAAAGAGATGGAGGCAAAGATTGCAGCCTTCGATGCCGAGATTGATGCAGAGACAGAAAAGAAACTGGCATCCATCCATCAGGATCTGCAGAAAGAAATGGATCAGGCACTGGCCAACCTGCAGGAAAATACAGAAAAGACCCTGACCGACATGCATGACCATTTTCAGACCGAATGCGATGCCCGGGCAGAAGAGATTGTAAAACAAATATTAAAATAAGGAAGTGATGCAAATGGGCGGTTTACTGTCCTATAGTGGATTAACCACCAAAATACGCGCCATGAATAAAAACTTTATCACGGACGCGGGCTTTCGAGAGATTGCAGAGCTTCCCAATGTTCCACAGGTGGTAGGATATCTGAAACACCATCCCGGCTACAGTAACATACTGGGCGAGCTGGACGAAGAGAACCTGCACCGGGGACAAGTCGAAGCCATACTGACTCGAAGCGTCATGCATGACTACGCATCCCTCTACCGATTCTCCAACGGAGAACAGCGGAATTTCTTGAAAATGTATTCCCGCCGGTACGAGGTCAAACTGCTGAAAAAATGCATGGCAAATATTTTCGATCATCGCGACATAGCTCTGGATCTTTCCAAAGAAAAAGCCTTCTTTGATCGCTATTCCGACCTGGATGTGACCAGACTGGCCGAATCGACAACTATCGATGAGTTGATTGAAAATCTAAAGGGCACCGGCTATTATCAGGCATTGAACCGCCTGGTGCAAAAGGCTGAGCCCACATTGTTTGATTATGAGGTCGCGCTGGATTTATATCGATTTACTTCTATATGGAAGGAAAAAGATAAGATTCTCAAAAGCAAAGACCTGGAATTGATCACCGATGCATATGGAAACAAATTCGATATGCTGAATCTCTGGTGGATATGCAGAGCGAAGAAATACTTCAACATGCCCACCACCGATATCTACGCCATGGTCATTCCCGTACGGTACAAACTTCGCAAAGAAGAGATCGCGGCACTGGTAGAATGCGAGAACATGGACGAATTCGAACGGATTCTCTCCCGCACCTACTACGGACGTGTCTATGAGAATATTACACCGGACACGCTGGAGGACATGTATGTGTACGTACTGAAGCATGTACTGCTCAAAGAATCCCGCCAGCACCCCCATACCGCGGCGACCATTTACTCCTATCTGTACCGCAAGGAGCATGATATCAACCGATTGACCATTGCTATTGAATGTATTCGTTACGGTTTAACACCGGACGAAACCATGAGCTATATTATCAAAACGTAATGACAGACGGTTCTGTGACCTGCTGTCATGGCTAGATAAATACTACAACGTAACCCGGAGGTAAACAAAGTGATTGTTAAAATGAAATTCTTGAGTCTCACCGGGCCGAAAGCGGATATTGACCGTGTCGTAAACAAGTACCTGTCCAAATACGAGATTCACCTGGAAAATGCGCTTTCTGAGCTGCAGAGCGTTTCCAACCTGTCTCCTTATATTCAGATCAATCCATATAAGGAACTGCTTGGCAAAGCCGAAGAATTTTCCGAACTGATCGGCCAGGATGTACCTGTTACTCCAGAGGAAATATCTCTGGAAGACTCCATCGATCTGATCACCGATCTGGACAAGGAACTGACACAAATCGATAATAAGCGATCTGACCTTGAGGCGGAGCGGACGAAGCTGTCCGAATCCATGACCACGATCCAGCCATTTAGAGAGATTCACTATAATCTTTCCTCGATCCTGGATTTCCATTTTATTCGTTTTCGTTTTGGTAAAATACCGAGAGAATACTTTAAGAAATTCGATAATTATATATATGAGAATTTTGATACCGTATTCTATCAATGTGACGCAGACGAGGAATATGTATGGGGCGTATATTTTGTCCCCAATTCTGAAGTGCGTAAGGTGGACGCTGTCTACTCTTCCATGCATTTCCAGAGAATCTACATCCCGGATGACTATACCGGTACCCCAGATGAAGCATATGCCCATCTGGAAAACAGATTCAAAGATATCAATGACCAGGTAGAAGCTTGCAAGACCACCATGCAGAAAAAACTGCAGACTGTCGCACCGAAGCTTTTAGGCGCAAGGGAAAAGCTGGAAAGCCTTTCCCAGAATTTTGACGTGCGTAAGGTTGCTGCCTGTACCAAAGCTGATCTGGACACCTTCTATATATTATGCGGATGGATGACCGAATCAGATGTGAAGAAATTCCAGGCGGATATTTCTGAGGACGACCGGGTGTACTGTCTGATCGAGCAGGACCAGCAGAAGCTTTTAAGTTCCCCGCCTACCAAGCTGAAGAATCCAAAACTCTTCAAGCCTTTTGAAATGTTTACCCGTATGTACGGACTTCCTGCATACAATGAACTGGACCCGACTATGTTCGTGGCATTGACCTACGCCTTTATCTTCGGCTGTATGTTCGGTGATGCGGGCCAGGGGCTCTGCCTGCTCATCGGCGGAGCGCTCCTTTACAAATTCAAAAAGATCGATCTGGCGGGCATTATCTGCGCCGCAGGATTTTTCTCCACCATCTTTGGCTTTATGTTCGGAAGTCTCTTCGGTTTCGAGGATATCCTTCCGGCAATATGGCTGAGACCGCTGGAGGCTATGATGGATCTGCCTTTCTTCGGCAGACTGAATGCGGTATTCGTATTCGCCATCGCTTTTGGTATGTTCCTGATTCTCGTGGCTATGATCTTCCATATTATTAATGGAAAGAAAGCCGGAGATATTGAGAATGTATGGTTCGATACCAACGGCGTGGCCGGACTGGTCTTCTACGGCAGTCTGGTGGCAGTCATCGTCCTGTTTATGACAGGCAATGCATTACCTGCAACCATCGTACTGGTGATCATGTTTGTGATTCCGCTGCTGCTGATTTTCTGCAAAGAGCCTATTACGAAAATGATCAAAAAAGAATCCAACCTTATGCCCGACGGCAAGGCTATGTTCTTTGTACAGGGCTTCTTCGAATTATTCGAGGTGCTCCTGTCCTACTTCTCTAATACGCTTTCTTTCGTCCGTATCGGAGCATTCGCAGTCAGCCATGCTGCCATGATGGAGGTCGTACTCCAGTTGGCCGGTGCAGCCGACGGCAGCCCCAACTGGATTGTGATCGTATTGGGCAATATTTTTGTTATGGGTATGGAAGGCCTGGTCGTAGGTATTCAGGTACTTCGTCTGGAATATTATGAGATGTTCTCTCGTTTCTACAAGGGGACCGGAAAACCATTCCAGCCATTTTTGAAAAAGAAAACTGCAAAATAAGAAAAACAAAAAACACTATTTAGAACAAGGAGGTCATTTAACATGATGACAATGACAACAAAAATCGTACTGGTAATCGCTTTGGTATTAAGCATCATTATTCCTTTTGGAGCTTTCCTCATCGGTGAGCGCAACAAAGGCCGTTTCAAAACTTCTCTGGCTGTAAACTGTTTCTTCTTCTTCGGTCTTATGCTGGTAGCCAGCGTTATGGTACTGACCGGTGACGTAAATGTATCTGCTGCTGCGACAGAAGCATCTAACGGGCTGTCCACAGGTCTCGGCTATCTGGCTGCTGCCCTGGTTACCGGACTTTCCTGTATCGGTGGCGGTATCGCCGTAGCAAGTGCTGCAAGTGCTGCTCTCGGTGCCATCAGTGAAGATCAGTCTATCCTGGGTAAATCCCTTATCTTCGTAGGTCTGGCAGAAGGTATCGCACTGTATGGTTTGATTATCTCATTCATGATCTTAGGTCAGTTATAAAAAACGAGGAGTATCCTTATGAAAATGTATCTTATCAGCGATAATGTAGATACGTATACCGGCATGCGGCTCGCAGGAGTGGAGGGCGTAGTCGTCCACGAGCGGGAAGAGCTGCGTGATGCCCTGGAAAAGGCCGTTTCTGATAAAGAGATCGGCATCGTCCTGCTGACGGAAAAATTCGGCAGGGAATTCCCGGACATCGTAGATGAAGTGAAATTAAGCCATAAGCTTCCACTCATCATCGATATACCAGACAGACATGGAACAGGCCGACGGCCTGACTTTATCACGGCTTACGTAGGCGAAGCCATCGGATTAAAGTTATAAGAAAAGAAGGTGACAACGTGACAACAGAAGAAAAATTGCA
>JAQUWF010000046.1 GCA_028692975.1 Lachnospiraceae bacterium | reverse complement strand
TTTGGAGTTATTACTATTTGCTGCAAAAGGCTTCTTAAACTTATTTTACGAATGCTTTATAGAACTCAGTGAGTTTATACTACAAGTTCAATGACAAATTCATCTTCATAACTTATTATGATAGAAAAAAGGAGGACTATGTTATGAAGATAAGAACCGATTTTGTGACGAATTCAAGTAGCAGCAGCTTTATTTTGGCACGTAAACCCCAATTAAATGAGATACAAAAGGAAAAGATAGTTCAATATATTGAGGAAGAATTACTAGGCGAAAAAGTACTTTCACCAGAAAGTACGGAAGAGGACATTCAGAAGGTATTCGAGGAATATTGGAATTTTCATGACAAGGATATGCAGAAACAGGTAAGGGAATCATTAAAGACAGGAAAGTCAATCTATTGTGGTACAGTGAATTATGAGGATGCAGAAGGTTATTACGCTGAAATGTTTGAAGACATATGGGAAATAATGAAGGAAAGTGCACCAGATGAATTTGATGAAATAGATACGGATCTGTCCTATTAATGGTGGCTTTTATGAAAACAAGAAGAGAAAAAGATTTTGTCACATGTTTTGATGAGAAATCAGGAAAGTATATTAGAACAGGTATATTGGTTGATGGTGTGGATACTGGGAAAGATCCATTTATGGCTTCATTTCCAGAACTTTTAGATGTAGGCATAATGGGACATTGCATACATGGCAAATCTGGAATGTGTATCATGGCAGGAGTTGAGTGCTACCAGGATGGATTGCATTCTGATAATTCCAATATGAGTATAGCTGACTTTAGAACTATTGCAGCACAATGTAAGAATCAGACATATCAGATTGCATTAGGTGGCTGCGGAGACCCAGATCAGCATGAAAATTTTGCGGAATTATTGCAGATATGCAGAGATAATAATATTGTTCCGAATTTTACAACGTCAGGCCTGGGAATGACACCAGAGATAGTTGCTTTATGTAAAGAGTATTGTGGAGCAGTTGCAGTAAGCTGGTATAGAAAAGAATATACATACGCTGCAATCGACATGCTTTTAGAGGCAGGTGTGAAAACTAATATACATTATGTGTTAACAAATAATTCCATTGTGGAGGCGATTAAAAGATTAAAAAATCATGATTTTCCTAAAAATATTAATGCTGTAATTTTTCTTCTTCACAAGCCAATTGGTTTAGGGACGCAGGAGAATGTGATTTTGTGGAAGAATGCGGACTTTAGACAATTTATCAGGTATATTGGAACAGAAAAAATACCATATAAAATAGGCTTTGATTCGTGTACGGTACCAGCCTTTGTCAATGAACCAGGAAATATAGATATGAAAAGTCTGGATACATGTGAAGGTGCAAGATGGTCCGCGTACATTACGGCTGATATGAAGATGCTGCCATGTAGTTTTGATAATCAAGCAAAACGCTGGAGTGTGGATTTGAGAAAATATACCATACAAGAAGCATGGAATAGTGATGTATTTGAAGATTTTAGAAATCATTTTAGACAATCTTGTGCGAATTGTGAGGATAGATCATTTTGTATGGGTGGCTGTCAAATTTGCCCGGAAATTGTACTTTGCAATAAGTGCGCACGCGGAGAAACTTTTCAAGAAGGAAGCGTGTCTGACCTTCCTGAGTTTTGACGAGCCGGAGCGTGTGATTGAGATCATAACCAAGTATCCGGAGTTCAGGCCGATGTAAGAGGATGTCTATGGGATATGTGAGCATGGCCAGGCAGGTGAGGTAAAAAGACTACGGCAGGACTCTACTTTTCTTAGGGAAATGCTTAAAGAATACGGGATAAAGTAGAAAGAGATAAAAGGAATTAAAATAAACAGTGTCTGTATGCAACAGTTGGCTTGCGTATGGACACTGTTTTAGTATCTATGAAAATTATTACATATTAGGGGCTTTGTATGAATAAAAAAATCATTCTTCTTTCTGTTAGTATTCCGATCCTGCTGATTTTTGTTGGAATGGTGCTTTACCGCAATAAGGACATTTGCTGTATTGATACGCCCTGGGAGTGTGGCTATGCGGGGCCGCGGCAGTATTATTGGAATGGGGATGTTTTGTATAAGGATACGCAGGAGACCATAAATGGGATTTCCTACGAATTTGATTCGCTGGGCTATGTGATTCAGCAGGATAATGTCGGTTTCTGGTCGGATGAAAGTACAAAGAAAATGTATACCGTAAGCACAGAGCCAGGAGCGAAGGAAGATGCAGGTCAGTTGAAGAATATGTGGTACATAATTGATGGGGAAACGTATTATTTTGACAAAAATGGATATATGGTGGCGGATCAGGTACTAAAAGAAGACGGATACTTGTTCTATGTGAATGCAGAAGGGAAATTGCAGACAGGAGAATTCGAACATGCCGGGCATAGGTATTTTGCAGATGATAATGGGATAATTCTGTCCCATGGGGAAGCCGTAGGCGATAAAAAGACAAATGAAAATGGCTGGCTGTTAGAGGGCCATGTGTACGAAGCAGAGGGCTGGCAACCGTGGTTCATATATAATGGAACAATGTATAATCGCTATAAAGGTGCGCATTATTGGGCAGATAGTTATGAATTATTATATACATTACCCAATGTAGAGGAAGATGGAGTTATCCAGGGAGAACGTTATTATTTGCTGCGTCCGGGTGATAAAGTGTATCAATCAAAAACAGATGAGTCTCTTTTTGTGTTGGAAAAACAGTCACAATCTTTTTATGAATATGTTTCGTAGACTTTTGTAAATAATACTGTATTTGTATCTGAAACAGTTTGAGATATTTTCAAACATAGTTTGACCAGTATACATAATAAACATATGTACCTTGTTTTCCAATATATTGGCAAATGCAGTAAAAGCGACCAGAGAAAGCAAACAGGAGGAGATTAATATGCGGAAGAATATTTTTTTGATTATTGCGGTGTTTGTGGGATTGCTTTGTTGTGCAGATGTCCAGGCAGCCGAACTTGAACTATTGAGAGATAGTCCAGATTATAAAGGGGTATTGAACTGTGAGGATGCTTTATTGGAAAACATATTATTAAGTGTGAATGGATCAAGTCCGGAGATACCAATGGATGCGTTTTCCGAAGAAGATATTCACTTGGGCGATGCTGTTGTGGAATACTTAGACACGCCACTTTTCGAAAAACAATGCATAAACCGACAGGAAGCAGATGAATTGTTTGAACAAAGCACATATTGGTGGATATTACCCTTACGATATGATGGGTATTTGCTGGAGGTGTGTATTGAACAGGAAGTCAATGAAGAAGGGGTGAAAAGTGAGGAGTGGACATGCGGCGCAGTATATGGATGGGACCAAGGCAGACAAACAACACAGGAGACATTAAACCAGTGCATTGCGGCGAATGGATTGGAAAATGCAGGATATACATATAAATTTGTGGGTGGCCTTATGAATATACAAGAGCCTGTTTTTATTGCTATGGATGATGAGCAAATACAAAAAATCATTCCGGCGAAAGCGAGTTCAGCAGAACTTTTCCAAGCGGACGAGAATCAAATATCTGCGTACAGTATGAATGCAGGAGGCTATCCGGCATATGAATATGCTGATGTGATGAAGGTTAATAAAGAACCTGTAAATAATATGGGCAGCGGTGCAGCAGGGATTGATCTAAGACCGTTGAATGAGGAGAAGGGACGGATTTGGATATATATAGGTGCAGCAGGAGTTGTAATTGCTATGATTATTTGTTGTGGTGTATTTATGAAAAAAAAGAAAAATAATGATGGAATGCATTTGTAATCAAATAAGAGACAGATAAAAATAGAAGCAATAGGTGAGTGTAAATAAACAGTGTCTGTACGTAGCAGTTGGTCTGCGTATGGATACTGTTTTAATGTGGGGTAAAGAAGGGAAAGGATTTTTTTATCTATTGCTTCTCTACAAAATAAGAGCACGCTGCCCGTCACGGAGAAGTATTGCTTGACAACGGATTGAAGGTCCACATCACCCAGAAATAATGCCTGATTTACCTTGACATTTTCAAACGCAGCATGCACAATAAACCTATAAGAAGCAAGAAGGGAGCATGGCTGTCCTTCTTAGAACGGCATTAAATGAATAAAAATTTGTTTGTTTCAAAAGACTTAATAATTAAAGAATCTGAGTAATAAAATGTCGGAATGAAATACTATGAGTAGCTTCAAGAAAATTCAATCGTTTTCAGAAAGACGGGTGATGTGCTATGTTGAAGGAAATCTATTTGATAACCGGTGCAGGAGGACATCTGGGCGGAGCGATTATCCGCGAGTTACGGAAACGGGACAAAAAGGTACGGGCACTTCTTCTCACAGGGGAAAAGGGACTGCCATGGCCGGAGGTGGAAGTCTGTTATGGCGATGTCTGTGACTGGGAAAGCCTGCGGCCATTTTTTGCGGTGACGGAGGTTGGAAGGGTCATAGTAATTCACTGCGCAGGTATTGTTACCATTCAGTCCAATTTTGACCAGCGGGTTATGGACGTGAACGTGGGTGGCACAAAGAATATACTGGAATGGTGCAGAAGGATTCATGCGGACAAACTGATTTATGTCAGTTCGGTCCATGCCATACCGGAGCAGAAAAAGGGAGAGATGATCCGGGAAACGACGTTCTTCTCGGAGAAAAAAGTGAAAGGGCTGTATGCCAAGAGCAAGGCAGCGGCTACGGCACTGGTCCTGGAGGCAGCCTATGAAGGGCTGAATGTCAGCGTGGTGCATCCTTCTGGTATCATAGGACCCTACGATGACGGGGATAACCATGTTGTAAGTATGATACGCAGCTTTTGCAGAGGAAGATTCCCTGTGGGTGTGGTGGGCGGATATGATTTTGTGGATGTGCGGGATGTGGCGAAGGGGGTACTCTCCTGTGTGGAGGCGGGAGTACCGGGACTCTGCTATATCCTGTCGGGGCATTATTATTCGGTGAAGGCTTTGCTTGCATTGTTGTCGGAGGTGACGGGAAGAAAGGCACCCAGGATTTATCTTCCTGCGGCTGTGGCCAGAAGCTTTGTGCTGGGGGCGGCCTGGGTGGCAAAGATGACCCACACGAAGCCTGTTTTTACAAACTATTCTATTTATACATTAGGAACCAACGCCTGTTTTTCCTACCAGCGGGCAAGGCAGGAACTGCACTATCACGTTCGGCCTATGCGCCAGACGCTGGAAGATACGGTGCGTTGGCTGGAAAGAAGAGTATAAGATATGAGATGCGGCACAGAATATGACTGTGCCGCATTTTCACGTTCATGATAAATTATAGCTAAATGGGGATAACTTTTTTTGTGAAAGAATTCATAAAACAGATGTTGACGGAAGTATAAAAAAGAAATATAATAATAGTAACAATTACTAATATTGATATAGGGAGGAACACAAATGGACAATAAAGCGATGTATCAGTTAACATATGGATTATTTGTATTATCAGCAAAAGATGGGGACAAAGATAATGGATGTATCATTAATACGGCAGGACAGGTGACGACCACGCCAAACCGTATCACCATAGCCGTGAACAAGCAGAATTGCACCCATGACATGATCCGGAAGACGGGGGAATTCAATCTTTCTATCCTGGACGAATCCGCACCATTTGCTATCTTCGAACGTTTTGGCTTTCAATGTGGCAGAGATACGGATAAGCTGGCCGGACTGGAAGTGCTGCGGGCGGACAACGGACTCTTTTACCTGAAGGGACATGCGAGTGCTTTTCTTTCCGGTAAGGTGGTAGAGACCATGGATCTTGGTACCCATACGTTATTCCTGGCAGATGTGACGGATGGGGCGTTGCTTTCCGGTGACAACCCCATTACCTATGCATATTACCAGAAAAACACCAAACCGAAGCCGGAAAAGACAGAGAAAAAAGGCTATCGCTGCAAGATCTGTGGTTATATTTACGAGGGCGAACCATTGCCGGAGGATTTCATCTGTCCGATCTGCAAGCATGGTGCCATTGATTTTGAGAAAATCATTTAGGCACTGTGGGATATTAGAAAAAATATAGGAGGAAATGCCATGAATACAGCAGGTATGTTAGAAGGAAAAACAGCTATCGTTACCGGAGGAACAAGAGGTATTGGTATGGCGGTTGTTCGAACTTTTTTGAAAAGCGGAGCAAGGGTTGCTCTGTGTGGCTCTCGTCAGGAGACGGTGGATAAGGCACTGGCGCAATTAAAAGAAGAGAATGCAGACTATGATGTTATGGGCATATGCCCCAATCTTTCGGATTATGGACAGGTGGCGGAAGCCTTTGCGCAGGTGGAAGAAGCCTTTGGACATATTGATATTCTGGCCAATAACGCGGGGATAGCAGCCAAAGAATCTATTTATGAATACAAGCCGGAGGATTTTGACAAGATTATGAATCTGAACGTGAAAGCCGTATTCAGCTGTTCCAAAGCCGTAGCGGAAATCATGAAGGAGCAGGGCGGTGGTGTGATCATCAATACCAGTTCCATGGTAAGCATTTACGGACAGAGTTCTGGCTGTGGCTATCCAGCCTCCAAGTCTGCAGTAAATGGGCTGACCAAATCTCTTGCCAGAGAACTCGGCCCTGATCAGATCCGTGTCAATGCAGTGGCTCCCGGCGTGATCAGGACTGATATGGTGGCTGCATTGCCTCGGGATATGGTGGAACGCCTGGTGGCAACTATTCCGCTGGGGCGCGTGGGCGAACCTCAGGATATTGCCAATGCATATCTGTTCCTTGCCAGTGATCTTGCAAGCTATGTGAACGGTGCAATACTCTCTGTGGATGGAGCGACCATATCTTAAAAGAAAACAATAAAATAGAGGCACCCGGCTATGTGATGAAATTTGCGGGGCGCCTCTATTTTATTGTGAAATATTATTTTGTGTTATTTTTTTCCAGTTCAGCCATCTTCATTGCACGGACTTTCAGTGGAAGACCGAAGAGTGTGATGAAGCCTTCTGCGTCGTGGTGGTCATAAAGTTCACCGGTGGTGAAGGAAGCCAGGGACTCACTGTACAGGCTGTATGGTGAAGTAGTGCCGGCTTTGATGATATTGCCTTTGTAAAGCTTGAATTTTACTTCGCCAGTCACGTATTTCTGTGTAGAAGTTACGAATGCCTGGATTGCTTCACAAAGTGGTGTGAACCATTTGCCTTCGTATACTACCTGTGCCAGTTTGTTGCCCATATCTTTTTTCACTTCCATAGTAGCGCGGTCCTGCACCAACTCTTCCAGCTGCTGGTGTGCTTCCATAAGGATGGTTCCGCCAGGAGTCTCGTATACACCGCGGGATTTCATACCTACTACACGGTTTTCTACGATATCTACGATACCGATGCCGTGTTTGCCGCCAAGCTTGTTCAGTTCGGTGATGATTTCCGATACTTTCATGGCTTTTCCATTTACGGTCTTTGGAACACCTGCCTCGAAGGTCATGGTTACATATTCGCCTTCATCCGGTGCTTTTTCCGGTGAAACACCAAGAACGAGCATGTGATCATAGTTCGGCTCATTTGCAGGATTCTCAAGCTCCAGACCTTCATGGCTGATGTGCCATAAGTTACGGTCACGGCTGTAACTGGAATCTGCTGCGAATGGAAGGTCGATACCATGTGCTTTACAGAAATCAATCTCGTCTTCGCGGGACTGCATGGTCCACACGTCTGTCATTCTCCATGGAGCGATGACTTTCAGATCAGGAGCCAGGGCTTTGATGCCAAGCTCGAAACGAATCTGGTCATTTCCTTTTCCGGTTGCACCGTGGCAGATAGCCACAGCGTTTTCTTTGCGGGCGATTTCTACTAATTTCTTTGCGATACCCGGACGGGCCATGGAGGTTCCCAGCAGGTATTTGTTCTCGTATACGGCACCTGCCTGTACGCATGGCAGGATGAAGTCTTCACAGAATTCGTCGATAATGTTTTCTATATATAATTTTGAAGCACCGGATAATTTGGCTCTCTCTTCCAGGCCATCTAACTCATTTCCCTGACCACAGTCGATGCAGCAGCAAACTACTTCATAGTCGAAGTTTTCTTTTAACCATGGGATGATCGCGGTCGTGTCCAAACCACCGGAATATGCTAAAACTACTTTTTCTTTCATTTGTTTTTCCTCCTAATGTTCTTTTACTAAATCATAATATACATCATATGCATGCATTATGCAAGCATAAAATAAGGAAAATTTGAAAAATACTTGCATAATATGCATGGTGGATGTATAATTATGCAAAAGTTGGAGGGGGAGGGTATGGGGGGCGCCGCCGCAGCGACCGGCATATCACACGCAAAGGCGTGCAACGCTCCGGCGAACTAACTGCCAACTTCGACTAAGCGACTCAGGAAAGCCTTCGTCGCTAAGTCTCCGTAGGCAGTGGATTTCGCCTACACTAAGGGCGCACGCTGATTCCTTTGCTTTGTGATATGCCGGCCGCTGCGGCGGCTGGGCATTTGGCAGGCAGAAGGAAAAGATAAGATTGTTACCCAAAGGGGAAGGAAGATTTGGCAGCATGGTGGAAAGGATAGGCTTGTTACCAAAAAGGGAAGTTAGATTTGGCAGCCGGAAGGAAAAGATAAGCTTGTTACCCAAAGAGGAAGATAGATTTGGCAGCGAGGAGGAAAAGAGAGGCTTGCTGCCCAAAGGGGAAGCCAGATTTGGCAGCGAGGAGGAAAAGAGAGGCTTGCTGCCCAAAGAGGAAGATAGATTTGGCAGCGAAGAGGAAAAGATAGGCTTGCTGCCCAAAGGGGAAGCCAGATTTGGCAGCGAGCAGGAAAAGATAAGCTTGTTACCCAAAGAGGAAGATAGATTTGGCAGCGAGGAGGAAAAGATAGGCTTGCTGCCCAAAGGGGAAGCCAGATTTGGCAGCGAGGAGGAAAAGATAGGCTTGCTGCCCAAAGGGGAAGATAGATTTGGCAGCGAGGAGGAAAAGATAGGCTTGTTACCCAAAGAGGAAGAAAGATTTGGCAGCGAAGAGGAAAAGATAGGCTTGTTACCCAAAGAGGAAGAAAGATTTGGCAGGGGGGAGGAAAAGAGAGGCTTGCTGCCCAAAGGAGAAGTCGGATTTGGCAGCGAGGAGGAAAAGATAGGCTTGCTGCCCAAAGGGGAAGCCAGATTTGGCAACGTGGTGGAAAAGATAGGCTTGCTGCCCAAAGGAGAGGTCAGATTTGGCAGCGAGGAGGAAAAGAGAGGCTTGCTGCCCAAAGGGGAAGCCAGATTTGGCAGCGAGGAGGAAAAGATGAGCTTGTTACCCAAAGGGGAAGGAAGATTTGGTAGCATGGAGGAAAAGATAGGCTTGTTACCAAAAGAGGAAGATGGATTTGGCAGCGAGGAGGAAAAGATAGGCTTGTTACCAAAAGAGGAAGATGGATTTGGCAGGCGGGAGGAAAAGATAGGCTTGCTGCCCAAAGGGGAAGTTAGATTTGGCAGGCGGAAGGAAAAGATGAGCTTGCTGCCCAAAGGGGAAGCCAGATTTGGCAGCGAGGAGGAAAAGATAGGCTTGCTGCCCAAAGGGGAAGCCAGATTTGGCAACGTGGTGGAAAAGATGAGCTTGTTACCAAAAAGGGAAGTTAGATTTGGTAGCCGGCAGGAAAAGATAGGCTTGTTGCCAAAAGATGAAAACAGTTTGGGGTGTTGGCTTTACATTGAGGGGAAGATATTATATTATAAAAGATAAGTGTTTTATGGATGAAGGAGGAGAAGAATATTATGGTGAAAGTTGGAATTATCGGTGCGACTGGGTATGCGGGGGCAGAACTGGTTCGTTTGTTAATAAATCATAAGGATGTGGAAATTAAATGGTATGGCTCAAGAAGTTATATTGAGAAGCCTTACGCGGAAGTATATCAGAATTTGTTTCAGATCGTGGAGGACAAATGTCTGGACGATAATATGGAAGAACTGGCGAAGCAGGTGGATGTGATCTTTACGGCGACGCCTCAGGGATTTTGTGCATCTATGGTGACGGAGGATATGCTGCAGCAGACGAAGATTATCGATCTGAGCGCGGATTTCCGTATTAAGGATGTGACTACTTATGAGAAGTGGTATAATATAGAACACAAATCACCGCAGTTTATTGACGAGGCTGTTTACGGACTGTGCGAGATCAATCGGGATCAGGTGAAGGAAGCAAGACTGGTGGCCAATCCGGGCTGCTATACGACCTGCAGTATCTTAAGCATTTATCCTTTATGCAAAGAGGGACTGATCGATACCAGCACGATTATTATCGATGCCAAGTCGGGAACTTCCGGTGCTGGACGTGGTGCCAAGGTGGACAATCTGTTCTGCGAAGTGAATGAGAGCATGAAGGCGTATGGGGTGACTACTCACAGACATACGCCGGAGATCGAGGAGCAGCTGGGCTATGCAGCGGGAGAAAAGATCCTGTTGAACTTTACGCCGCATCTGGTACCCATGAACAGGGGTATTCTGGTTACGGCTTACGCAACGCTTAAAAAGGACGTGACTTACGAGGAAGTAAAGGCTGTTTACGACAAACATTATGAGAAAGAAAAATTTGTCCGTGTACTGGATAAAGATGTTTGCCCGCAGACCCGCTGGGTAAAGGGCAGCAATTATGTGGATGTGAACTTTAAGATTGATGAACGCACCAACCGCATCGTTATGATGGGTGCCCTGGACAATCTGGTAAAAGGTGCAGCCGGACAGGCCGTACAGAATATGAATCTGATGTTTGGATTTGAGGAAAGTGAAGGACTGGAATCCGTTCCAATGTTCCCGTAAAGAGGAGAAAATCATGTTAAAAAAGATAGATATGCAGCAGATAGAAGGCGGAGTCACCGCGGCCAAAGGATTTCTGGCAGCCGGCGTGGCAGCAGGGATTAAAAAAGAAGGCATTATGGATATGGCACTGATCTACAGTGAAAAGCCATGCCATGCGGCAGGAACGTTTACCACCAATGTGGTAAAGGCGGCACCGGTTAAATGGGATCAGGATATTGTATATAATCATCAGGGGGCCCAGGCGGTCGTATGTAACAGCGGCGTAGCCAATGCATGTACCGGAACAGAAGGCTTAGGCTATTGCAGGGAGACGGCGCAGGCAGCAGCGGCAGCATTAAATATTTTGGAGGATGCAGTATTGGTGGCATCCACAGGCGTGATAGGAAAGCAGATCCCTATTGATAAAATTATCGCAGGTGTCCAGAAACTGCAGCCTGTGCTGAAGGGCGATGCGGCAGCAGGAACCCAGGCGGCTACAGCCATCATGACTACGGATACCCACAAAAAGGAAGTGGCTGTCACATTCACCACCAGCGATGGGACGAAAGTGACCGTAGGCGGGTGCTGCAAGGGCTCCGGCATGATTCATCCCAATATGTGTACCATGCTGGGATTCGTAACGACAGATATCGATATAACAAAAGAATTATTACAGGAAGCATTGAGCGAGAATATCAAAGATACCTTCAATATGGTATCGGTGGATGGCGATACGTCTACCAACGATACGGTGCTGCTTTTGGCCAATGGCATGGCAGGTAATGCAAAGATTACAGAAAAAAATGCAGACTATGAAGTTTTTGCCATGGCGTTGGATTATGTGAATACCTATCTTTCAAAGCAGATTGCCGGTGACGGAGAGGGTGCTACAGCGTTATTCGAGGTGCAGGTGATTGGAGCGGAGAGCAAGGAACAGGCAGTGACGCTGGCGAAGTCTATCGTTACCTCCAGTCTGACCAAGGCGGCTATCTACGGTCATGATGCTAACTGGGGGCGTATCCTTTGTGCTATGGGATATTCCGGAGCACAGTTTGATCCGGAGCAGGTGGATTTGTACTTTGAGAGCAAAGCGGGCAGATTACAGATCATCGAAAACGGTGTGGCAACGGATTACAGCGAGGAGCAGGCGACGGAGATCCTTTCACAGGAAGCAGTGAAGGCTATTGCGGATGTAAAGATGGGCGATGCCCAGGCTACAGCATGGGGCTGTGACCTGACTTATGATTATATCAAGATCAATGCGGATTATCGTTCTTAATACGGCATTGCGGAAACATAAAAGATAGAAAAGCGAGTACAAGGGAGAAGAAAAATGGCAGATAATATGGAAATGTGGCTGCAAAAGGCAGAAGTGCTTATCGAGGCACTGCCTTATATCCGGGAATTCAACGGCAAGAAAATCGTTGTGAAATATGGCGGAAGTGCCATGACAGACAGTCATTTGAAAAAAAGCGTGATCAAGGATGTGGCACTTTTGAAACTGGTTGGCTTCAAGCCCATCATCGTTCACGGCGGCGGCAAGGAGATCAGCAAGTGGGTGCGTATGTCAGGCCAGGAGCCGGAGTTTATAAATGGCCTGCGTGTGACGGACGAGAAGACTATGGAAGTGGCGGAGATGGTCCTGAACAAGGTCAATAAGGGCCTGGTGCAGTACATGGAGAGCAATGGTGTGCGGGCAGCCGGTATCAGCGGCAAAGACGGTGCGACCCTTATGGTCCAGAAGAAACTGGCAGGAAATAAAGACATCGGCTATGTGGGCGAGGTGACCAAGGTGGACACGGAACTCATTGATACACTGATTGAAAAGGATTTCGTTCCGGTTATCTGCCCCATCGGTCTTGGGGAGGAAGACTTTAAGTCCTACAATATCAATGCGGATGACGCAGCCTGTGCCATCGCTTCTGCGGTAGGCGCAGAGAAACTGGCCTTCCTGTCGGATATTGAAGGTGTTTATCGTGATCCGCTGGATCCCACCTCATTGATTTCCGAACTGACGATTCCGGAGGCGGAAGATTTCCTTGCCAGCGGAAATGCAGGCGGCGGTATGCTGCCCAAGATTCAGAATTGTATTTCGGCTATTAAGAGCGGTGTTTCCAGAGTACATATCCTGGACGGCCGCATTGAACACTGTCTGTTGCTTGAGTTCTTTACGAACAAGGGAATCGGTACAGCGATTATAGGAGACAACGAAAGCAGGTATTATAATGAACATGAATGATTATATGACAGAGTCGGAAGAATACGTACTGCACACGTACAATCGTTTTCCGGTAGTTCTTGAAAAAGGAGAGGGTGTGCATCTTTATGATACAGACGGAAAGGAATATCTGGACTTTGCAGCGGGTATTGCCGTGTTCGCACTGGGCTATAATTACCCCGGCTACAACGATGCATTAAAAAATCAGATTGATAACATTGTCCATACTTCGAATTTGTATTATAATATACCTATGGCGGAAGCGGCAAAAAAAGTAGTGACGGCCAGTGGCATGAGCAAGGTGTTTTTTACCAACAGTGGAACAGAAGCCATCGAGGGTGCCATCAAGGTGGCAAGAAAGTATGCATACAACAAAGACGGTCATACGGATCATGAGATCATCGCTATGAATCATTCTTTCCACGGAAGAAGCGTGGGTGCGTTGTCTGTGACGGGGAATCCCCATTATCAGGAGGCATTCAAGCCCCTTATGGGCGGCGTGAAGTTTGCGGACTTTAACGATCTTGACAGTGTAAAAGCCCAGGTGAATGATAAAACCTGTGCCATTATCCTGGAGCCTGTACAGGGGGAGGGCGGTATCTATCCGGCAACCATGGAATTCCTTCAGGGGCTCAGGGACATCTGCGATGAGAAAGATATCCTTCTGATCTTTGATGAGATCCAGTGCGGCATGGGCAGAACCGGCAAGCTTTTCGCATGGCAGCATTATGGCATCCAGCCGGATGTGATGACCTGCGCCAAGGCACTTGGCTGTGGCGTGCCGGTAGGTGCTTTTGTACTGAATGAAAAGGCAGCGGCCAATTCACTGGTCCCGGGGGATCACGGAACAACTTACGGCGGAAACCCGCTGGCTTGTGCGGCGGTGAGCAAGGTATTTGATTTATTTGAGGAAGCGAAGCTTTTGGAACATGTAAATGCGGTAACACCGTATTTTGAGAAGAAACTGGACGAGCTTGTGGATAAATATGACTTTATCACGGCAAGACGTGGAAAAGGATTTATGCAGGGGCTTGTAGTCAGTGGCCGTCCGGTGGGTGATATCGTCAAAAAGGCACTGGCCAATGGACTGGTGATCATATCGGCAGGAAGCGATGTATTGCGTTTGGTTCCTCCGCTTATTATCACGGAGCAGAATATTGACCAGATGGTAAAATTATTGGAGAAAAGCTTAGATGAATAACAATTCGGATAAGAATCAGAATTCGTACGCCAACCTGGGGCAGCAGATCAAAGACATTGTATCAGATGCTGTGGGAGGACAGGATTACGAGCAGTTAAATAAAAATATTACAAGGACTGTAAACAGCGCCCTTGCGGAGGCCAGAGACGGCATCCGCAAGGGCTTAGATGCTTCTGCGCGGGCTGCCAGATCCGGCAGAAACTGGGAGTTTAAGACAAAACCAACGCAGGAGGCAAGACAGTTTCGGACCAGACCCACTGCGTACGAAGAGCAGAATAGGACACAGCAGCAAACGACAGCAGAGCCCAAACCGGTATATCAAAATCCCAATCATCCGGCGATCCCGCTGGGGAGAGTGAATAATGTGGCAAGCTATGCCTTGATTGGCGGCGGTATTTCCGGATTGTCTATTTTTACGGTCCTGCTTATTTTCGGCAGTGTCATGGCAGTGATATTCAGCAAACCGGCGGCTTTTGTCATAGCCTTTGGACTGGTGGGTATGGCAGGCAGCGGTATACTGCTGGGCATGGGGCTCAACCGAAAGAATTTTATCAAGAGGTACCGCACCTATCTGCGTGTCCTCAAGGACAGGAAGTTCTGCGAGTTGAAAGAATTCGCCCAGGGCGTACAGCGCAAAACCAAGGATGTGGTCAAAGATCTGAAGAAGATGATTAAAATGGGCCTTTTTCCGGAAGGACATATCGATGAACATCAAAGTCAATTCATCGGAAGCCGTGAGACTTATGAGCAGTATCTTCTGGCAAAACAGAGTCTGGAACAGCGTATGGAGGAAGAAAAGAAGTCAAAAGAAGCCCTGGAAAATATGGATGAGGATGCCAAAGCAGTCCGCGAAGCGGTAGAGCAGGGACGGAATTTTATCAAAGAGATACGTGAGGCCAATGACATGATCCCCGGAGAAGTCATATCGAGGAAACTTGATGAGACGGAATTTATCGTGGATAAGATTTTTGACCGCATAGAGGAACGGCCGGATCAGCTTCCGGAGATCCGCAAATTCATGCAGTATTATCTTCCCACTACCAAGCGGTTGATCCGGGCTTATAAGGACTTCGATGCACAGCCTGTACAGACCGATACGATCCAGAAATCAAAAGGGGAAATCGAAAAAACATTGGACACCATCAACACGGCGTTTTATAATCTATATAACAGTTTGTTCCAGGACGAAGCTATGGATGTTGCATCGGATATTTCTGTGCTCCATGCCATGTTTGCACAGGAAGGCCTGACGAAAAAAGATTTCACCTTAGAGGAGGAAAAAAATGAGTAATGAATTTGATATGGAAGCTCCAACCTTAACGCTTGATCCTGTCTTGGATATGGTAAAGACCAAACCGGGAGTACCGGCAGAAAAGCCCCAGGAAGCACCGCCACAGATGGATGACAGTATTTTGAATGATGCGGAGCGGGCGCAGGTAGCGGCTTTTTCTAATCAGATAGACCTGACAGACTCAGCGGTGATCCTCCAGTACGGAGCCGGGACGCAGCAGAAGATGGCGGATTTTTCCCAGAAAGCCCTGGACAATGTACGGACCCAGGATCTGGGCGAGATCGGGAATCTTTTAAACGGTGTGGTAAAGGAACTGCGGAATTTTGACGACAAGGATGAGGAAAAAGGCTTCTTCGGATTTTTCAAAAAAAGTGCCAATAAGATTGAAGATATGAAGGCTCGTTACGATAGGACTGAGGTGACAGTATCCAAGATATCCAACGCGCTGGAAGCACATCAGGTGCAGTTGTTGAAGGACAGTTCCATGCTGGATCAGATGTATCAGATGAATCTGGGCTACTTCAAGGAACTGACCATGTATGTACTGGCAGGCAAACAGAAACTGCAGGAGACCGAGAATGGCAAATTGAAGGAACTGCGTGAGAAAGCGCAGCAGACCGGTCTGGCGGAGGATGCTCAGGCCGCCAATGACCTTCAGGGAGCATGTGAACGTTTCGAAAAGAAACTACATGATCTGGAACTGACCAGAACCATTGCCATGCAGACGGCACCGCAGATCCGCATGATTCAGAGCAATGACACCATGATGGCGGAGAAAATCCAGTCCACGCTGGTAAATACCATTCCTCTGTGGAAAAGCCAGATGGTTCTTGCACTGGGTGTGGAGCATTCCACACAGGCGGCGAAGGCTCAGCGGGCAGTCAGTGATATGACCAACGAACTGCTGCAGAAAAATGCGGCTATGCTCAAACAGGCCACAGTGGAGACGGCAAAAGAGTCTCAGCGAGGCATCGTAGATATGGAAACCTTAAAGCAGACCAACGAGTCGCTGATCACTACGCTGGACGAGGTGATGAACATTCAGGCCGAGGGAAGACAGAAGCGGCAGGAAGCCGAAGTAGAGTTGGCGAAGATGGAACAGGATCTGAAAACAAAATTATTGGATGTGAGAAATAATACAAGCCGCCAGGCATAAAAAAGTCCCTTCATGGATAAGATACATACCATGGAGGGACTTTTTATGTGGGGAACTATTATAGCGCTGCTTTCTGGCATGCTGATGAGTATACAAGGCATTTTTAATACAGCGATCACCAAGGAGACCAGTTTGTGGGTCTGCACTGGCTGGGTGCAGCTGACGGCCTTCGTAGTGTGTGTGTTCATGTGGTTCGTCACGGGCAGACAAGCAGTGGGCGGTTTGTTTGCCATTGACAGCAAATATATGTTGTTTACCGGGGTTATGGGTGCACTGATCACAATCACAGTAGTCAAAAGCATGGCCAGTCTCGGTCCGGCGGGGGCATCCATGCTCATTGTCATCGCACAGATCGGGATGTCCTACGCGGTAGAACTTCTCGGCATTTTCGGGGCGGAGAAGCAGCCTTTCATGTGGAGAAAAGTCATCGGTCTGGTCATTGCGGCTGCAGGCATCGTCTTGTTCCAGTGGAAAAAGTAAATATATGAAAATGTCGCCAGATTGGTATTGTAAAAATCTTTGAAATTCGTTACAATGTAAATAGTCATGCAAGCCGAAAGGCAATAGGGACCTTATAGCAAATACGCTATAAAGGAGCATGTATATGAACTACAAAATGATACGAATTATGGCCCTGAGTCTGTCCATTCTAGCATTATGCATTGGCTGCGGGAAACAGACAGAAGCGATTCTGCTGGAACAAAGCGATGCATCTCAAACAGAACCCCCTGATGATACCAATACCAATTATGAATCGGAAGTAAAAAACAACAGAGGGGAAGACCAGAAAACAGAACAGACAACGATAATGATATATATCTGCGGTGCGGTGGAAAATCCGGGTGTCTACACATTACCTGGACAAGCCCGCGTATTTCAGGCCATCGAAGCAGCTGGCGGTCTCATGGAGGATGCCAGCGAAACATACATAAATCAGGCGAAAATATTACAGGACGGCGAACAGATTACCATACCCACAAGGGACGAGGCGGCGCAAGCCGTGTCCGGTGGCGCAGATGGAACAGCATCGGATGGCAGAGTGAATATCAATACGGCAGATCAGACCGCGCTTATGACCCTGAATGGTATCGGGGAGACCAGAGCTGCGGCGATTATCGCCTATCGGGAAGCCAATGGGGCTTTTGGTTCCATTGAGGATATTAAAAACGTAGAAGGAATCAAAGATGCCGTCTTTCAAAAGATTAGTGACAACATTACAGTTGATTAGGAGAATAAAATGAGCAAACGTGTATTAGTGGTAGATGATGAAAAATTAATCGTAAAAGGTATCCGCTTCAGTCTGGAGCAGGACGGCATGGAAGTGACCTGTGCCTATGACGGGGAAGAGGCGTTGAACCTTGCCAAAGAGACAGAGTATGATATTGTTTTATTAGATATTATGTTGCCAAAATTAAATGGGCTGGAGGTATGCCAGCAGATCCGTGAATTTTCCAATGTGCCGATCATCATGCTGACTGCAAAGGGTGAGGATATGGATAAGATCCTGGGCCTGGAATACGGTGCGGATGATTATATTACCAAACCCTTCAATATTTTAGAGGTGAAGGCGCGCATCAAGGCTATCCTGCGCCGGGCAGACAAGAGTACCAAGGCAGCGGAGAAGAGCAAAACCGTGGAGATCGGTGATCTGCGCATGGACTGCGAGAGCAGGAGAGTGTTTATCAATTCCAGAGAGGTCAATCTGACAGCCAAGGAATTTGACGTGCTGGAACTGTTGGTGTTCAATCCAAACAAAGTATACAGCAGAGAAAATCTGCTGAATATCGTCTGGGGCTATGAGTATCCGGGGGATGTGAGAACTGTTGACGTTCATATTCGGAGATTGCGGGAAAAGATTGAGGTCAATCCAAGCGAGCCGAAATATGTACATACGAAATGGGGCGTAGGATATTATTTCCAGGGATAACATGCAGAAAAAATTTAGATTTTTTAAAAGCCTGCGATTCCGCATTATGATCATATTGATTATCATAGGCATTGTACCCAGCGTCATCGTGGCGACGGGGGTCGTACAAAGTTACGAGACCAGGGCTGTTTCCCTGCGAAGCATCAATGTGAAGAATCAATGTGATATCCTCAGCAACCAGCTGGCGGCCGGGGACTACCTGCACAATACGGATTCTCAGGTTATAAACAGCCAATTAACGCAGCTTTCCAACATTTATAGCGGCAGGATTATTATTATTGATTCTGATTTTAAGATTATCAAAGACACATACGATCTGGAAACGGGAAAGACCAGCGTTTCGGAAGAGGTCATCAGCTGCTATAAAGGGACGGCGACCAGCAAATACGACAAGCAGAATGCGTATATCGAGATGACGCTGCCTATTCAGGATGTGAATACCAAGGCGACTATAGGCATTATGCTGGTCAGCGTATCTACCAACGAGATCGCTGCCAGTGTGGATATTCTGGAACAGAAGAGTATCATTATGCTGGCGATTATCTGCGTGCTGGTGATTGCCTTTGGGTATATTCTGGCAGGCATTCTTGTGAAGCCTTTTGCCCGTGTTACACGGTCGATTGAGGATCTCACAGATGGGTATCTGGATGAGAATATTTCTGTGCCGGATTATACGGAGACAGAATTAATCACCGATGCATTTAATAAGATGCTGACAAAGGTAAAGACGCTGGATAATTCCAGGCAGGAGTTTGTTTCAAATGTGTCTCATGAGTTGAAGACACCGCTGACTTCCATGAAGGTGCTGGCGGATTCCCTGCTGGGTCAGGAGAATGTTCCCATCGAGCTGTATCAGGAATTCATGCAGGATATCGCCGATGAGATTGACAGGGAAAGCAATATTATTTCAGATCTGCTGACTCTGGTAAAGATGGATAAGAAGGCGGATCAACTCAATATTGATATTACCAATATTAACGACCTGCTGGAATCTATTTTAAAGAGGATGACACCCATCTCATCCAGACGCAATATTGAATTGATTCTGGACAGTTTCCGGCCGGTACAGGCGGAAGTGGATCAGGTCAAATTGACTCTGGCCATTTCCAATCTGGTGGAAAATGCAATCAAATATAATGTGGAAGACGGCTGGGTGCGCGTATCATTGAATGCGGATCACAAGTACTTTTATGTGACGGTGGCAGATTCTGGAAGGGGTATACCGGAGGCGTCTATCGAGCATATTTTTGAGCGTTTCTACCGGGTGGACAAGTCACATTCTACTGAGATCGAAGGTACAGGACTTGGGCTTGCTATCACACGAAATGCGATTGTCATGCATCGCGGTGCAATCAAAGTATACAGCAAAGAGAATGAGGGAACGACATTTTCCGTAAGGATTCCCCTTATTCACATAGAGTAGGAGGGCAGGATGAAAAAATCGATATATCCTCTGCTGCTGCTTCTGTTCGTGGTGTTTTTGACCGGATGCAGTGTGCAGGAAGAGGAAGAGTCCTTGTATCACCATTATTATCTGGATATGGATGAGACGAGACTGCAGGAGGAAACTTATACTCCAGAGGCGGATGTGACAAACGTGGATGAGATGGTGGCGGAATTTGTGGATGGGCTGCATTCCAGTCCGGAGACCAGTACCAATGTGAATCTGCTGCCCGAATCGGTGAACGTCAATACGTATGCCCTGGATGGGACTATGCTGACACTGGATCTTGGCGGGGCGTATCTGGATATGCCCAAAGCAAGGGAGGTGCTTGTACGGGCGGGCATCGTGCGCAGCCTGGTTCAAATCGACGGTGTTGATTATGTTACCATAAAAACAGATGGAAATGACCTGACGGATTCGCAGGGGAACGTGATCGGCATGA
Organism: Lachnospiraceae bacterium; assembly: GCA_028692975.1. Classification (GTDB taxonomy): domain Bacteria; phylum Bacillota; class Clostridia; order Lachnospirales; family Lachnospiraceae; genus JALENY01. Next base: position 5,122 of record JAQUWF010000046.1, on the reverse strand, counting down.
TGTCGATGGATTCTTTTGTGGAAAATTCCGGTAAGCAGATCAACTCTTATCAGAATACCACCATCGATCTTTATTTTACCAACGAGACCGGAGACCGGTTGATTTCTGAATCCAGAAAATTGTATTACAGCAGTAATGTGCCGCTGGAGCGTGTGGTGGTAGAACAGCTGATCAAGGGACCGAGGGCGGATGACAGTTATGCCACCCTTCCGCCGGATATGCAGATACTGGGTGTGTCTATGACCGAGGGTGTCTGTTATGTGAATCTGGACAAGGCCTTTGCAGACCATGCGCTGAACATACAGGAAGAGATTCCTATCTACTCTATTGTAAATTCTATTATTGATGATTGTAATGTGAAGGAGGTTCAGATTGCTATTGAGGGCGAGACGAATCTTATCTTCCGGGAAAGTATGAAGCTGGACACTTTCTATCAGAAAAATGTAGAACTGATCCAGGAGGAATCTTAATTGAATAAAAGACCGCTTTGCCTTATATGTATTTTTTTTATACTGGGTATATGGGTCATGGATGTGGCAGGGATCCCTGATATATGGGGATCCCGGGAGACATCCCAACTACATGAATATATCGACCAACATGGATCTGTAGATCTGTGGGGACAGATATATGAATACCAGGAAAAGAAAGATACCTTTCAGATTTATCTTACACAGACAGTTCTGTCTGTAGACTCCAAACTTATAAAAATAAAAAATGTAAAAATAACCTGCCGGGAAGCATGTACGTATTCCATGGGCACTGTTTTACATGTCCGCGGACAATTAAAAGAGATTGAGGCACCGGGGAATCCGGGACAGTTCGACAGTCAGATGTATTATGCGGTGCAGGATATTGGCTATACTATGTGGGAGCCGGAGACAGATGTGATCAAGGTGGGCAGGGAGCCACTGCAGGAGATGTTCGCCGGACTGCGTGGACGCATGGCGGGCAGCATAGATGCACTGGTGGATACAGAGACGGCGGGGGTGCTGAAATCCATTGTTCTGGGGGATAAGAGCGACCTGGAGGCGGAGCAGAAGGTGCAATACCAGATGAGCGGCATCTCCCACATTCTTGCTATATCCGGACTCCATCTGACGCTTCTGGGTATGGGGCTGTATCAGATTCTGCGAAAGATGCGGGCTGGCATGGTGCTGGCCTGCAGTGTGTCGGGTATGGTCATGATCGCCTATGCTGCATTTACAGGAAATAGTGTGGCGACCCTGCGGGCGTTGATCATGTTCCTTCTGCTTATGGGCGCAAAACTTGTGGGGAGAACTTATGATCTGCCTACGGCGCTGGCAGTATCAGCGCTGGTATTGCTCATACAGACACCGGCATATATTCGTTACAGTGGATTTCTGCTTTCCTTTTCTGCCGTGGCGGGCAGTTTGTTTTTTTCGTCAAAAAACAGAGTCTTATCGGCACTTCTGTTGTATCTGGTGACGCTTCCCATGATCCTGTATTTCTTTTATGAATTCCCCACTTACGGCGTGCTGGTCAATCTGCTGGTGGTGCCAAGCCTCTGCGTGGTGCTGCTGGGGGGACTAGCCGGAGGTGCGGCGGGAATCATCCAGTGGTATCTGGGAAAGATGCTGATCCTGCCGGCGCAGTTCCTGCTGCACTTATATGAGTGGGTGGGAAAGATGGTTCAGTGGATGCCTGGTACCACCTGGATCGCCGGACAGCCGGAAAAATGGAATATTCTGCTTTATTATGTGGGACTTGGTGGTGGACTGTATATGTGGCAGAGATATCTGCTGTATAAGCGGAGGTTTCTGTTGCTGCTGGCTCTGCCATTATTGATCTGGGCGCTGGTATGGCATAAAGATGTGGATATTAAGATCGTGGCTCTGGACGTGGGGCAGGGGGACAACATTGTTATATCGACATCTGACGATATACATTACCTGATTGATGGAGGCAGCTCTACGGTCAATGAGGTGGGCACATATCGGATCATTCCATATCTGAAAAGCCAGGGGATTGATACGCTGGAATATATTTTTGTATCTCATACAGACGCAGATCACATGAATGGTGTGGCAGAACTGCTGGAAGCCGTGGCGAAGCAGGAGACTTCTATGCGCGTAAAACATCTGGTGCTGCCTCGTTGGAGTTTTAAAGATGAAAAATATCTGGGACTGGAAGAGGCGGCTGCCCAGGCAGGGGTGCCTGTGCTTCACATGCAGCAGGGAGACAGAATTATGGATGGAGATATGACCTGGACCTGTCTGTATCCGGACAGCAAAAACAAATCGACAGACATCAATGCGTTATCCATGACTCTGGATCTGAACTATAAGAAGTTTGATGCGCTCTTTACCGGAGATCTGGAGGGGAAAGGGGAGGATGCGGTGCTGGGACAGCTGCGGGACTATGATTATCTGAAGGTGGCCCACCACGGATCAAAATACTCCACAGAACAGGATTTCCTGGATCTGGTGAAGCCGGAGGTCAGTGTCATATCCTGTGGGGAAAATAATCGTTACGGACACCCCCATGAAGAACTAATCCAGCGGTTGGAATTCTGCGGCACAAAAATCTACCGCACCGACCAGGCCGGTGCCATTACCTGTGAAACAGATGGGGAGACATGGAGGATATATGAGTTTAGGGAATCATAATGAATATAGAAGATGGATTAAAAGCATAGAAGAACGATTCAGGCAGAGCCAGATTAAGGCGGCTGTTTCTGTTAATCGGGAGATGCTGGCCTTGTACTGGTCTATTGGAAAAGATATAGTAAGTAATAAAGTTGATAATAAGTGGGGAGGTGGCTTTTTTGAGAAATTAAGTAAGGATATGAGTGATATTCTGCCAGGGGTACATGGATTTTCCAGTTCTAATCTCAGATATATGAAGAAATTTTATGAAATTTATCACACTGTAATTCTCCCACAGGTTGTGGGAGAATTGGGCGAGGAAGAACTGTGTGAAAAATTCCCACAAATTGTGGGAGAATTGGGCGAGGAAGAACTGTGTGAAAAATTCCCACAAATTGTGGGAGAATTGGGCGAGGAAGAACTGTGTGAAAAACTCCCACAGGCTGTGGGAGAATTAAAACAGGAAGGGATGTGTGAAAAATTTCCACAGGTTGTGGGAGAATTAGGCGAAGAAGGAATGTGTGAAAAATCCCCACAGGTTGTGGGAGAATTAAGCAAAGATGAGCTGCTTTCTATACCATGGGGACATCATCGGGTTATTATTGATAAATGTAAGGGAAATATAAATAAATCAATTTTTTTTATTAAGAAAACGATTGAAAATAATTGGTCAAGAGCAGTTCTGCTGAATTTCCTTGAAACAGACTTGTATGAAAGGCGCGGAAAGGCGGTTTCGAATTTTCGATATTCTTTGCCGGCTGTGCAGAGCGCATTGGCACAGGAAATAACAAGGGATCCATATAATTTCACGTTTTTGACTATGAAGGAAGATTACGATGAAAAAGAGTTAAAAGATGCATTGCTGGACAATATAACAAAGTTTCTCATGGAATTGGGAAAGGGATTTTCGTTTGTGGGAAGGGAGTATGTTATACCCATAGAAGGAACGGAAGAAAAAATAGATTTATTGTTTTATCATTTGAATCTGCATTGTTATATTGTCATTGAGGTGAAAGTTATTCCATTTAATTCCAGAGATATCGGACAAGTCGGTACATATGTTAATATCGTGGATAATTTAGTGAAAACAGATACAGATGCAAAGACAATCGGTTTGATTATCTGCAAGAGTAAGAATAATGTTCTGGCAAAATATGCAGTCAACAGTTCCAGAGAGCCAATAGGAATATCGGAATATGAGTTGTCACATTTTTTGTCGGATAGAATGTGTAATCCATAATTTCCAAATGGCCTCATCACATTGTCATAAAAAAAGATTTCTGATTTATCCAGGAGGTGGATTTACGAAAGCAAATCATGTATAATAGATGCTGAACAGGGAGTGTATGATGAAAAGCATAAATGAAGATATTAAGAAAAATGAATATAAACATGCCTACCTTCTTTATGGGAGTGAGGATTATCTGCGGAATCAGTATAAGAAGAAACTTTGTAAGGCTCTGATGCCGGAAGAGGATTCTATGAATATTTCTTATTTTATGGGTAAGGATATTCGCGAGGGCGAGATCATTGATCTGGGTGAGACTATGCCTTTTTTTTCGGAACGGCGCGTGATTGTCATGGAAGATACGGGGCTTTTTAAGAGCGCGGCAGACAAATTGCCGGACTATGTGAAGGAATTGCCGGATTATCTGTATTTTGTTTTTGTGGAGAGTGAGATCGATAAGCGTAACCGTATGTATAAGGCAGTCAATGCGGTGGGACGTGTATCCGAATTCTCCAAACAGGACGAGCGGACGCTGCTCAAGTGGGTGGCGGGCATCCTGGGCAGGGAGGGACGGCGCATTACCCAGCAGGATGTGGAATATTTCCTGACCAAATCGGGGACGGACATGGGGAATATCTCCAAGGAGACAGAAAAGCTTGTCTGTTATACCATCGGCCGGGATGTGGTGACACGGGCGGATATTGATGCGGTGTGTACTACACAGATTGAAAATAAGGTGTTTGAGATGATCCGTATGGTCACGGGGAAGCAGCAGCAGAAAGCGCTGGAATTATACTATGACCTGCTGGCACTCAAGGAGCCGCCCATGCGTATTCTCTATAACATAGGCCGTCAGTTTAATCAACTTCTGCAGATCAAAGAACTGGCCGGGCATGGTTACGATCAGAATGGCATCGCCGGAAAGATGAAACTGCAGGGCTTTATCGTGCGGAATCTCCAGAACCTTGCAAGGCAATATTCCACAGAGGAACTGCGTCAGGCTGTGGAGGATGTGACGGGTATGGAAGAGGATGTGAAGATGGGAAGACTCAGCGATGTGCTCAGTGTGGAATTGTTGATTGTTAGGTACAGTGGTACATCAAAAAATAGAAAATTATAAAATGATACAAAAAAGGAAGCGCTGACGGGACGCTTCCTTTTTTCATGTACTTATTTAATTAAGCCATTGCGTTAACAGCTTTTGTTAAACGAGATACTTTTCTAGCAGTAGTGTTTTTATGATATACACCTTTAGAAGTAGCTTTGTTCATGTCTTTGACGAATG
>JAQUWF010000045.1 GCA_028692975.1 Lachnospiraceae bacterium | reverse complement strand
ACAGTTCTATTCAGTTTGCTTTTACAGATTTGCAGACAGGATTTCTCCTGCCCTTTTTCGCATTGCAGTGCATACCACATACATTTTTCCTCGTATTTTTCGTAGAGCATACTACTCTACGAAAATCCTGCAGAAAAACAGTTAAAAATCAATAATCAGCACACCAAAAAGGACATTTTATGTGCATATTTTGCTTAATAATAAAAAAACAGGGTATTTTTATTGATTAAATACAGAAAAGCAAGTATAATATAGACGTCAACTTAAGAAATTTGTAATAATTAAGTGTAAAGAGTAGTATGCTCTACGAACTTTTAAGCGCAATAAACAACAACATAAAAAGCCAGAGGGCTGAATTTTGATGATGTATCATCAAAATTCAGCCCTCTGGCTTTTTTATTTATTCAAATCAAATTTTTACGCTTCCTTCTCCTCCGGTATAGCCACATTCAGAATAATAGCCACAACCGCTGCCGGTACGATGCCGGAGCCACCGAAGATGTAGCCTACCCAGCTTGGGAGGTTCGAAAGGATTGCTGTGTTTGCGCCCAGTCCATATCCAAGACCCAGTGCTACGGAAACGATGGTAACCGTCTTTGCCGTAACCTTTTCTTTGGTAATCAACTGGATACCACTCATGACGATGGATGCGAACATCATTACTGCCGCGCCGCCCAGAACACTCTGAGGCATAATAGATACCAGTGCAGCCAGTTTCGGGAACAATCCACACAGGATCAGGAAAATGCCGCCCATGGAGATGGCGAACAGATTGACCACCTTGGTCATTCCTACCAGTCCTACATTCTGACTGAACGAAGTATTTGGAAGTACACCGAGGCATGCTGCCAGTGAGGAACCAAGTCCGTCACATACAACACCGCCGGATAATTCTTTGTCTGTAGCTTCACGTCCCAGACCACCTTCTGTGATACCGGAAATATCGCCCACAGTCTCCACCGCTGTTACGATGAACATGATCATAATCGGGATGATTGCTTTCGCATCGAATACAAAACCTACCACTTCTCCCGCAGAATCCTTCAGATTCAGACCGATAATCTTCGGAACCTCAAACCAGCTGGCATTCGCCACTGTTGACCAGTTCAATACCCAGGATGCCGTCTTGGTCGCGCCCTCTGCATCCACATATGTAGTTGGAAGGATAAATCCCATGATTGCACACACGATATATCCAACGACAATACCAATCAGAATCGATGCTGCACTGGATGCACCTTTTGTAAAATGCTTTACAAGAACGATAACAAGCAAAACAATCAGACCAACCACAAGGTTCGGAATAGATCCGAAATCTCCGGCGCCGCTGCCGCCGCCAAAGGAATTGATTCCAACCGAGATCAGCGATAAACCGATGGCCGTTACAACCGTTCCGGTAACCACTGCCGGAAAGTATTTACGTATGTATTTCAGACAGAAGCCCAGGACACCTTCGAAGATACCGCCGATCAGGCTGGCTCCCATAATTGCACCGTAGGCAACGATTCCACCACCCATGGATGCCGCAACGCCGGAACACACACCGATGAATCCCGAACTGGTTCCCATTACAATAGGAAGTCTCGCCCCCACAGGCCCTATGGTAAATAACTGTACCAGTGTTACAATTCCTGCAATCAGCATAGCATTTTGCAGAATAGAAATGCGAAGCACATCTCCGCTTTCGAATCCGCAGGCACCAAGAATTAAAATAATTGGTGTCAGATTCCCGGCAAACATAGCCAGTACATGCTGCAAGCCATAAATAATAGCCTGCCCCATAGGCAGTCTGCCTTCTAATTGATGAGGATCAGAATAAGTTTTTGATTTGTCCATACCACTCACGCTCCTTTTTTATTTTCGCTTATGTTTTCTATGTCAAACTCATATGCACATTTATAGATTTGACTTTCCCCTGTGAATATACTGTCCCTGCTTTTCTTTTAAGAGTTTTCCATCTTCCACGACCAGCTGCCCGCGCAGGAATACCTGATCTACACAGCCTTCCAGTTCTACTCCCTCAAAGGGCGCATAATCCACATTTTGCAGTTGCTCGCTGGCGCGAATCACCTTGCGCTTCTTCGGATCAATAATGGTAATATCCGCATCACTGCCCGGTGCGATACACCCCTTCTGCGGATAGACACCATAAAGCTTCGCCGGATTTTCCGATAGCACCCTGCAGGCGGTCTCCAGAGTAATACGCTTCTTCGCCACACCCTCGCTATAGATCAGATTGCCTCTGGTTTCCACACCCGGCATACCGTTTGGAATCTTCGTAAAATCATCTTTTCCCATAGCCTTCTGCTGGGTGGTGAAACTGCAATGATCCGTGGACATGGTATTCACCTCTCCGTCCACAATGGCTTTCCACAAGACCTCCTGGTCATGCTTCTTGCGCACCGGCGGGGAGCATACATATTTCGCCCCCTCGAAGCCGGGTTTTTCATAAACACTGTCATCCAAAAGCAGATACTGCGGGCAGGTTTCCGCATATACCTTCTGACCTTTTGCTCTCGCCGTACGTATCTCATTTAGTGCCTTCTCATTGGTCAGATGTACCACAATAATGGGTGAATCGGCCTCTTTTGCAATGACCATAAGGCGGTGCACCGCCTCCGCTTCCATATCATCCGGTCTGGATGTGGGATGCGCAGATGGTCCCAGGTTTCCCTTCGCCTTATGCTCCGCGATCAATGCGTCGATCAGCGGTGCATTCTCACAGTGTACCCCTGCGATACCGCCCACTTCCACCAGGCGCTTTAACACCTGATAGATTTCCCCATCATTTAAGATCATGGCCGGATAGGTCATGTACAGTTTGAATGTGGTGACACCTGCTGCCATCATATCATCGATTTCCCTCGATACGTTGGGATTCCAGTCAGAGATAGCCATATGGAATGCATAGTCACAGGAAGATTTGTCATCCGCCTTCTTATGCCAGTTGGCCAGCGCTTCTTTTAACGTCTCACCCTTATTCTGCGTGGCAAAGTCAATGATCAATGTGGTTCCGCCCACGATAGCCGCTCTGGTCCCCGTCTCGAAATCATCGGCAGTCACCGTATTGGCTACTTCCAGATCAAAATGTGTGTGCGCATCGATAAATCCCGGGAACAATATCTTCCCTGTCATATCGATGACCGTCGCCTCATCACATGCAATCTCTGATTTCACCCACAGGATTTTACCGTCTTCCAGCAGCACATCCGCTTTCCGCGTCTCCTCCCCGGAAACCACAAGGCCATTTTTCAATAACGTTTTCATGTACATCCTTCTTTCTGAACAATTCTTCTACATCAACAAGTAGCTGTAATCGTCCACCACTGCATTCATAATATCCATGATACCTGCCGGGATGCTGGTGTCTCCTGCTTTTACTTTGCTGGTACTGCCAAGGAAACGCACCTGATATTCATGTGCTGCCGCATCCAGTACTGCAAAGCCATCGTTCTTGCTCTCCTCCATATCTTCCGCTTTGGCAAATAAGGTGAATTTGCTCTGATACGGTGCGGTGGAATATGGACAGAAGCTGTTGCAGTTGCCGCATTCGTTACACATATAATCCACATGGATCACTTGCTCCATATCCATGCCCGGTACCTGAATAGAAATGTTTGCTCTGTTTGGACAGACATCTACACAGTTCTCACATACGGTCGCACAACCAAGACAACGGTTGCTCTCTTTGTTGATTTCATTCGGCTCAGCCAGAATACCTTTCTTTGCATAGATGGCAGTTTTATCCGAAGCTGCTATACAGTCGATGGAAACGCCTGCTCCCAGAATCGCTTCTGCCGCCGTCTTCGCATTGGCCATGGCCTTGACCACGATGGACGGTCCGTAGAGTCCGTCACCTACCACATAGACACCTGCCTCACTGGTTTCCAGTTTTTCCGATACTCTGGGTCTGCCTTTTTCGTCCACGTTGATGCCGTTTGCCTCATAATAATCGGACGGAACCTTCTCACCCACTGCTGCGATTACTGCATCAGCCGGAATCTCTGTCATCTCACCAGTACCTGCCACGCCGCGGCGCCCGGAAGCATCCACTTCTCCCAGTACCATCTTTTCACAGACCAACTTGCCCTCCTGCATCTTTACAGGAGCCAGCAGTTCTTTGAATTCCACGCCGTCTTCCACAGCCAGTAATAATTCTTCTTCATCCGCAGGCATATATCGTTTCGTTCTGCGGTATACCAGATAAACATGTTCCACACCAGCATTGCGTTTCGCCGCTCTGGCTGTATCCATGGCCGTATTTCCGCCGCCGATAACAACCACGTTTTTGCCCAGTCCAACATTCCCTTTCGAAGCATTAAATTCTTCCAGAAATTCCAGCGCATTCTTTGGTGTATAGCCATCCATAACAAGGCTGCCGCGTTTATAAGCACCCACTGCAACAACTACTGCATCATAGCCCAGTGCCTTCAGGTCTGAGATCTTTTCTACTGTTGTGTTATATTTTATCTCCACACCCAGTTTTTCCAGGAAAGAAGCATCTTTTCCAATGGCATCACTGTCAATACGGAAGTCCGGGATCACATGATTTACCACGCCGCCCAGTGCACTGGTCTTCTCAAAGATGGTCACCTTGGCCCCACCCTTTGCCAGATAGTAAGCTGCCGCCATACCTGCGGGGCCGCCGCCGATCACTGCCGTTTTTTTATCACTGCTTCCGGTAGGTGCCACTTTTGCCAGCATAGCCTCATAGCCATTCTGTGCCGCCACAAGTTTCGCACCGCGGATCTGTACAGGAGTCTCATAGAAATTACGGGTACATGCACCCATACAGTCATGTGCACAGATGGTTCCGGTCATGAATGGCAGTGCATTCTTATCCATAATCACCTGCAGGGCTTCTTCATATTTTCCCTCTCCAACCAGTTCCACATAAGCAGGAATATCCTGATGGATCGGGCAGGTGTCCTGACATGGTGCCGTATAACAGTTCATAAGGGGCACAGGCTCGTTGGATTTTCTGGATGCGGGCATCTTTGCGGATTTGCGGTGATGCTTGTCTGCTTTTGCCTCTTCCACCAGCTGCTCCAATGCTTTCACATCGATACCTGTGAATTTCTGACCGCCGAATTTCTCCAGCAGTTTTGCCATCTGCTCAAATCTCTGGTATCCGCCCGGTTTCAATACGGTGGTTGCCATAGTTACCGGCCAGATGCCGCAGCCTACTATTTTGTCAATATTAAAGTAATCCGCTCCACCGGAATATGCGATGCGCAGTTTGCCATCAAAGTCGCTGGACAGTTTCGCCGCTACAGAAAGTGACAATGCATACAGGGATTTGCCTGACATGTACATTTCCTCGCTTGGCAGTTCTCCTGCTTTTACATCCACCGGGAAGGTATTGGTGATCTTTACGCCAAAGGCCAGTCCCTTCTCATCGGCCAGTGTCATAAGCCGCTGTAACATAGGCACTGCATCTTTGTACTGCAGATCATCCTCAAAATGGAATTTGCCGAAGACAACATAATCATAGCCCATCTCATCCATGGTCTTTCTGGCGTAATCATAGCCCAGAAGGGTCGGATTGCATTTGATAAAGGTATGCATGCCCTTTTCATTTAACAGATAGTTGGCAATGCTCTCAATCTCCTGAGGCGGACAGCCATGCAGTGTGGAGATGGTAGCTGAATTACAGATATCAGATGGAATCGCCTCAATGTCTTCCGCCGTCACATGCTTGAACATATCCACATGTCCCAGCAGGAATTCTTTTGCTTCTCTGAACGCCTCTGTGTCCTTTGCATCCTTCATGTTCTCGATAAACGTATCGATTTTCTTCGATTTGATGCCTTCCAGATCATAGCCAACACTAATGTTAAACTGGAATCCATCGGCTGCGCCCAGGTCGTATTCCTTTGCCATTACGTGCAGCAGCATCCAGGCTTTGATATACTCGTCCTGGGCTTCCGGCACATAGAGTTCTGTAGACCATTCGCAGTTATAGCACTCATCATCGGCCTTGATACATGGTTTGTTCACACAGGCTGCCAGTTCCGCGCCGTCCATGATCTGCACAGTCTTTAACTCAAAGAATCGGCTGCCCGCATAGTAGGAAGCAACAATATTCTGTGCCAGCTGGCTGTTCGGTCCCGCCGCCGGTCCGATGACGGTTTCCAGATTCCGATCAAAGAGTTCCATTGATCTGGAGGTGTCAGCCTTGTAAGGTCTGCGCACTCCAAAAACACTGCCCTTCGTGTCATGTTCGCGTATCACCCAGTCCACTAATTGTGCAAAAGGCATACAGGTCATTTTATCACTCATATCATTTCCTCCTTATCCATTGATACTCTTCCACAGTTTCGCCGATTCCTGACGAATGTCAGCCATAGCCTTCTCTTCGTCGATTACTTTTACTTCACGGTCCTGCATGAGGACTTTTCCGTTACCAATAGTGGTCACCACATCATGTCCCATCATACCGAACAGGATATGTGCATTGATATTATGGGCACCCAGTTCTGTAGGCGGATTATAATTCATAACGATCACATCCGCAGCCGCACCTTCTTTTAATACACCCAGCGGCGCTTTGAAGTAGCGGTTTGCGATCTTTGCATTATTTTCAAATAACATCTTTGGCACTTCGCCCCAGGCTGCGTTGGCATCACAGAGATGATGTTTATGCAGGATATTCGCCACCTTGTAGGACTCGATCATATCATGGGTATAGCCGTCTGTGCCCAGTCCGCACAGGATATACCGGTGTACCAGTTCCATGGTCGGCGGACATCCGCAGGCATTGCCCATGTTGGACTCTGGATTATGCACTACCATAGTGTCGGTATCCTTGATCAGCTCCATCTCATGTGGGTTAATGTAAATACAGTGTCCCAGCAGGGTCTTCTCGCCAAGTACATTGTGGTCATATAGACGGTCAACGATACGTTTACCATATTTTTGCAGGCAGTCATGAAGGTCTTCGATACCTTCTGCCACATGAATGTGATAGCCAACCTCATCCGGCTTGTTGGCTGCCGCCAGATCGAATGTCTCATCAGAAACAGTAAACTGTGCATGCATACCCATCATGCCGGCGATCATATCCGTGTCATCTTTTAGAGCATATTTGATAAAGTTCGCATTCTCCATAACCGACTCGCGGGCCTTGTCCATGCCGTCCCGGTCTGAAACTTCATAACAGAGGCAGGCACGGATACCCAGTTCTTTCGCCACATCCGCAATGGTAAACAAACTGTCTGTAATATGTCCAAAGCTGGCATGATGATCAAACACCGTCGTCACACCATTCTTAATAGAAGAAAGCAGCGTATCCACCGCAGAATACTTCGTCTGCTCCAGCGTCAGGTGACGGTCGATGGTCCACCACTGTCCGTCCAGAATATCCAGGAATCCTTTGGGATCGTATCCCTTGATACTGAGCCCACGAGCCATGGCACTGTATATGTGTTCGTGGGTATTAATAAAGGCGGGCATAATAACGCCTTGTTTTGCGTCAATATACTCCGCCGTGGGATACTTTTTCCGGATATCACCTGTACTGCCAACCTCAACGATCTTTGTGCCGTCCATAGCCACCGCACCATCAGCCAGATAAGGGTTATCACTGTCTCTCGTAACTAACTTGCCATTACCTACTACTAACATAATAGAACCTCCTTGTATGAAATTGTGAATGGGTTTATAGATTATTGCAAAAACTTTCTAAGTACCTCAAAAAAATTGGTTGCCAAGATCAAATTATTGCCTTTACTGTCTGATGAACCAGATTTACTAAAAATCATGTTCCTCCAGACAGCAGAGGCTAATACTTACATCTCAGGCAAATGCTGCCATGTTCAGTCTAATTCATGTACAAATATTCCGCTGCGGAGTTTCGGCTCAAACCAGGTGGATTTGGGTGGCATGAGTTGATCTGCATCTGCAATATCCATCAGCTCATCAATGGTGGTAGGATACATGGCAAAAGCCACTGCCATACCGCCGTCCACCAGCCGCTCCAGTTCTTCCAGTCCACGGATCCCACCGATAAAGTCAATGCGCTTGTCAGTTCTTGGATCTCCGATACCCAATACCGGTGTCAGCAGATTCTTCTGCAGGATGGACACGTCCAGTTTCTCCACCGGGTCTGTCTCATCAAAGGTGCCTGACTTCACAGTGAGTTCATACCACTGGTGATCCAGATACATGCCCATGGTATGATTCTGATCCGGCTTGCACCGACCATCCCCATATACAGAAACCGTAAACTGCTCGCCAATTTTATCCAGGAACTCGTCCTTGGAAAGTCCATTCAGATCATGTACCACACGGTTATAATCCATGATTGCCAGTTCGTCACCGGGGAACAATACGGCAAGGAAGAAGTTAAACTCCTCCAGTCCGGTATAGTCCGGATGATCCTTGCGCCGCTTCTGTCCCACCTTCACAGCCGAAGCTGCCCGGTGATGCCCGTCGGCGATATAAAAGGCCGGAACATTTTGGAAATACAGTTCACAGGCACGAATCACCCGTTCATCATCCATGATCCATACGGTATGTCCGATGCCGTCCTCCGCAGTAAAATCATACAGAGGTGCATGACTTTCCATCCACTCATGCATGATCTGGCCCATCTTACCCTGGGAGCGATAGGTCAGAAAAATAGGTCCGGTGTTGGCGTTGCAGCTGTCCACATGATGGATACGGTCCGCTTCCTTATCGGCTCTGGTCAGTTCGTGCTTTTTGATCACCTGATTCATATAGTCATCTATGGAAGCACATCCCACGATACCCGCCTGTTTCCGTCCGTTCATGACCTGCTGGTATATGTAGAAGCACGGCTTTTCCTCTTTGATATAGGTGCCCTCAGCAGACATCTTTTGCAGATTGTCAGCTGCCTTTTCATATACCTGTTCGTCATAGATATCCACATCCGGGTCCAGATCGATCTCGGCTTTATCTACATGCAGGAAAGAGTACGGATTCCCCACGACCATCTGCCGTGCTTCCTCACTGTTCATCACATCATAAGGAAGTGCTGCTACCTTTTCTGCAAGCGCCGCCGTCGGTCTGACGGCAGCGAATGGTCTAAAAATTGCCATAACTGGTTCCTTTCAGTTCTCTTTTGTTATTTGTTTGCCTCTGCAAATTCTTTCATAAATGCGACCAGTGCTTCCACGCCCTCTTTTGGCATAGCGTTGTAGATAGATGCACGCATACCGCCAACCAGTCTGTGTCCTTTCAGATTAGAAAATCCTTTTGTCACAGATTCCTTTACGAATTTTGCATCCAGATCCGCATCACCGGTACGGAAGCATACATTCATCATAGAGCGGTCTTCTTTTGCTGCTGAAGTCTTGTAGAAATCCTGTCCATCCAGATAATCATAGAGAACGGCTGCTTTTTCCATGTTGCGTTTCTTCATGGCTTCCAGCCCGCCCAGGCTCTCGATCCACTCTAATACCAGTTTGATAATGTAGATCTGATATGTCGGCGGTGTGTTCAGCATGGATTTCTTGTCTGCTTCTTTGGTGAAGTCCCAAACGTTTGGTGTATTTGCTGCTGCATGTCCCAGAAGGTCATCACGAATGATCACCACTGCAACACCGGCCGGAGCCAGGTTCTTCTGAACACCTGCGTAGATCACACCATATTTAGTCACATCAACCGGCTCAGATAAGATACAGCTGGACAGGTCGGCTACCAGCGGCACATTGCCGGTCTCCGGAAGATATTTGTATTTGGTTCCAAAAATCGTATTATTCTCACAGATATGTACATAGTCAGCGTCCGGATTTAAGGTCAGTTCATCCTGTTTCGGGATATGGCTGAAGTTATCTGCTTCGCTGGTTGCTGCCACTCTTGCGTCTTTTAAAAATTTCTTTCCCTCTTTGTAAGCATTGCCTGAGAAGTTGCCACTGATAATGTAATCCGCGGTACCGGTCTTACCCAGATTCATAGGCAGTGCTGCGAACATTCCTGTTGCACCGCCCTGTAAAAACAGGACTTTATAATTATCCGGGATACCCATTACGGAACGCATTTTTGCTTCTGCTGCTGTGATGATCTCATCGTATACCTTGGATCTGTGGCTCATCTCCAATACGGACATGCCGGATCCCTCATAGTTCATCATCTCGCCCTGTGCTTTCTTTAGCACCTCCTCCGGCAGGATAGATGGTCCTGCTGAAAAGTTGTAAATTCTTCCTTCTGTCATAATAATATTCCTCCCTTTTTAAAAGCTTCTAGTAATATATCCATATCAGGCTCGATGGCCATTGGCTCACCGGCTGCCTTGATAGCATTATTAACATCCTTCAGACCACTTCCAGTCACCACGCTGACGATAGTCGCATCCTTTGGAATCATACCCTTTTCGATACCCTTTTTCACACCGGCCGTACCGGTTGCTCCCGCAGGTTCTGCAAAGACGCCGCAGGTTCTGCCAAGCAGGCGCATGGCTGCCAGGATTTCTTCGTCCGAGACATTGATGACCAGCCCCTTGGATTCCCGGATCGCATTCAGTGCCTTGTCCGGATTCCTCGGTACACCCACGGCAATGCTGTCCGCCAGAGTGTTTTCCTCCATAGGATACCAGTCTTTGCCTTCCTCTATGGCTCGGTTTAGCGGATGACACCCCTCTGCCTGCACACTGATGATCTTCGGCAATTTATCGATAAATCCTGCCGCATACAGATCCTTAAAGCCCTTCCACACACCGCCGATGGTGCAGCCGTCTCCTACGGAAATGGCCACATAATCTGTCATTTTCCAGTTCAGCTGCTCTGCGATCTCCAGGGATACCGTTTTCTTTCCTTCCATTAAATAAGGATTGATAGCCGCATTGCGATTATACCAGCCCCAGCGGTCGATCGCCTCTGCCGACAGGCGGAAGGTGTCTTCATAAGAACCCTTCACACTGATCACATGGGCACCGAACATCATCAGCTGTGCTACTTTCCCTTTGGGCGCACGTTCCGGCACGAAGATAAATGTCTCATATCCCGCTGCCGCCGCATTGCCTGCCAGGGACGAGGCCGCATTGCCCGTGGACGAGCAGGCGATGGTCGTTCTGCCTGCCTCCTCCGCCTTTACCACAGCCATGGCCGAGGCACGGTCTTTCAGACTTCCCGTAGGATTGATGCCATCGTCTTTCACATAGAGTTTTGCGATACCCAGCTGCTCTGCCAGACGCTTTTCCTCATAGAATGGCGACCAGCCCACACGCAGCTTCGGCACCTTGCTGGTGCCCTCCACGGGCAGGAATTCTTTATAC
This sequence comes from Lachnospiraceae bacterium, assembly GCA_028692975.1. Classification (GTDB taxonomy): domain Bacteria; phylum Bacillota; class Clostridia; order Lachnospirales; family Lachnospiraceae; genus JALENY01. Next base: position 14,382 of record JAQUWF010000045.1, on the reverse strand, counting down.
CGCCACATGGAGTTGTCCCGGCGGTCCGACATCACGGACGGGCTCACCTGAGACTTGATATAGTTATAATCATATTTGATATCCAGTATGCCGCCGCATTTCTTACAGGTGGTCACATTGGGTGTTGCCTCATACTCTGCACCGCATTTGACGCATACTGCAGAAACTACATTTTTCATGAAAGTACCTCCTACAGATTTTTCAGCAGCCCGGTGCGTTCGTTGAACTCATTAATCAGCGCATCTACATCCTTCGCTTCGTTTCTTGCAGCACCCCAGGTTCCGTCAAAGTCGTACCACAGGTCGTTTAATTCGTCTGCTGTCCTGCCCTGCTGCTCTACCCATGTGTAATATTTGAGATTATGTACACGTTTGCGGTCCTTGTAGGTCAACTCCTGCATGTTATCGGTCTTGATGGATGCAATGTGTTTTGCGTAATCCACAGCCGCCATCATAGAGGTATATTCGCCTGTCTCATCCTGCAGTTCTTTGATACGTGATCCGTACATCACTGCGGAATCCGTCATAACAGTAGCCAGCACGTCGTGCTCGGTCAGTTCGTAATATTTTGCCATCTTGATACAGCAGAGCATATTTGCGATGCCTGAAATGCCAAAGTAGTCCAGATTGCTGATAAATGCCGGATCTACGCCACATTCTTTCTCCAGAAACTCACGTCCCTTTGGCTCATTGAAGAACCGGATCATTCTCTGGCTGTCTTCGTCATCGATATCAATAACCATGTCGGTGTTCTTCACATTGTGAATCCACGGCACATGTTTGTCTCCGATACCCTCGATACGGTGTCCGCCGAATCCATTGTCCAGAAGTGTGGAGCACTGTAAAGCCTCTCCCACAGCCAGCTTGGAATCCGGATATTTTACTTTCAGATAATCGCCGGAAGCCATGGTGCCCGCAGATCCTGAGGTAAAGGCTGCGCCTGCGAAGCGGTCGCCCTCTTCTTTCATCTCTTCGAATGCGTCTGCAATAGCACTTCCTGTCACATTATAATGCCACATATAGTTGCCCATCTCTTCAAACTGATTAAAGATCAGGACATCATCTCTGGTGGTCTTTAATTCCCATGTCTTGTCAAAGATTTCTTTTACATTACTCTCGCATCCAGGTGTGGCAATGATCTCGCCCGCGATCTGCTGCAGCCATTCAAAACGTTCCCGGCTCATTTCTGCCGGAAGAATAGCGATGGAGTCCGCACCAAGCAATTTTGAATTGAACGCTCCGCCACGGCAGTAGTTGCCAGTGGACGGCCAAACGGCTTTGTGGTAGGTAGCATCGAACTGACCCGTAACCAGTCTCGGCGCCAGACAACCGAAGGAAGCACCTACTTTGTGGCAGCCTGTTGGGAACCATTTCCCAATCATGCAGATGATCTTCGCCTTCACACCAGTCAGTTCCGATGGAAGCACGATATAATTGCTGCTGCCATATAATCCACCCTTCTCCTTCTGCTCGTTTTTCCATGAAATACGGAACAGATTCAAAGGATTCACATCCCACAGGCCAACATCTTTTAATTTATCCTTGATCTTATCCGGAATCAGGGAGGGGTCCTTCATCTGCGCGATAGTCGGGATAATAATGTTGTTTTCTTTTGCCTTCTGAATGTTTCTGGATAAAGCCTCTTCATTTCTGGTCAAATCAATCATTGCTTTTCCTCCGTTTCAAATAATATCTTCCTATTATTTACACTGCATTTTAGAAACATTTAATATATATAATACTAGTCTTATTCTACCATTGCAATAGGTAAAAAGCAACGGTAACGCAAAAGTTTTTTTGTCACATAAAAAATTTTTGATTTTCCTATTGCGTTTCCCATTTTTTGTGCTATGATGGGATTATAACCTGATGGGAAAAGGGGATATTTGGAGGTGATTACTATTTCTCAATCAAGACTTACTATTTTAAAACAACTGGCAAGAGGGCTTGCGACACAATTCGGTAACAACTGTGAGGTCGTCGTGCATGATCTGTCCCGTGAAAATATCGAAAACTCCATTGTATATATTGAAAATGGACATGTTTCCAATCGTCACGTAGGCGGCAGTCCTTCCGGTGTTGTGCTGGACGCGCTGAAACATCATTCCGAAGATCTGAAGGATCAGCTGGCTTACCTGACCCGCACCGATAACGGAAGAATACTAAAATCAAGCACACTTTTTATTAAAAATGATGACGGAACACCATGCTACATTTTTTCTATTAATTATGACATTACCAATTTGCTTGCATTCGAGAGCACCATTACTTCCCTGACTTCCTGCCCCGGTGATGATTTGGACACGAAAAAAGAACCGAAACATATCACCCAGGATGTAAATGATCTGCTGGATGAATTAATCGAACAATCCGTGGAGCTGGTAGGTGTTCCGGTACCTTTTATGTCAAAGGATGACAAAATCAAGGCAATTAATTATTTAAATGAGGCCGGTGCATTCCTCATCACCCGTTCCGGTGATAAAGTGTCCAAATATTTTGGCATTTCCAAGTATACACTTTACAGTTACGTAGACATAAATAAATAATAAATAAACAAATAATGACAACCCGTTTTTCAGAAAGGAGTAGTATGACTCAAATGGAAGAATTAAAATTCACCCTCAATGAGGTGTCAAAAACTTCTGACACATATTTGGATATTATGTCCGAAGAAAATGTCAAAAAAGCATTGACCTTCCACCGCAGTTTTCCTCAGTACAGCGTGACGCCTCTGACGAAGCTGAGACAGATGGCCGATTATCTTGGCATTCATTCTCTCTATATTAAGGATGAATCTTATCGGTTCGGTCTGAACGCATTCAAGGTGCTTGGCGGTTCCTTCGCTATCGGCAAATACATAGCCAAAGAGACTGGCAAGGATGTGAGCGAACTCCCCTACCGGGTTCTGACTTCCGAAAAACTACGGGAAGAATTCGGACAGGCTACCTTCTTCACCGCCACAGACGGCAACCATGGCCGGGGCGTTGCCTGGGCAGCAAATAAACTGGGACAAAAGGCGGTCGTTCGTATGCCAAAGGGCACCACGGAAACCCGTTTGCAAAATATCCAGAAAGAAAACGCTGAGGTTACCATCGAGGATCTCAATTACGACGAATGTGTCCGTATGGCCAATGGGGAAGCCGAAAAAACGAAGCACGGTGTCATGATACAGGATACTGCCTGGGACGGCTATGAGGAGATTCCTTCCTGGATCATGCAGGGATACGGAACACTGGCTCTGGAAGCCGACCGTCAGCTGCTGGCCGAGGGCTGTGACCGTCCGACTCATATCTTTATCCAGGCTGGCGTCGGTTCTCTTGCTGGTGCGGTGATTGGTTATTTTGCTAACAAATATAAGGGAGATGAACCGATCATGGTAGTCGTTGAAGCCAACGCAGCAAATTGTATTTACCGCTCTGCTATCAAAAAGAATGGCGAGATCGTCAATGTGACCGGTGATATGGATACGATTATGGCTGGGCTTGCCTGTGGGGAACCCAATACGATTTCCTGGGATATCTTAAGAAATCATGCCGCTGCTTTTGCTTCCTGTCCGGACTGGATGAGTGCAAAGGGCACCAGAATGTATGGCGTTCCCCTCCAGGGTGATTCGGCCATCATCTCCGGTGAATCTGGTTCCATTACCATGGGATTCCTGGCTTCGGTTATGACCTATGACCGCTACAAACATATTCGGGAAGAATTGCAGTTAGATAAAGACTCTTCTGTCCTGCTGGTTTCCACAGAAGGAAATACAGATCCCACCAGATTCCGTGAAGTCGTATGGGATGGTCTCTACGGTATCCGTCATCGCGGCGGCGCAGGTACAGACGCGGAAAATTGACACTATCTAGAACAGCAGGGAAAAACAAAAAAAGATCGTGCAAGCTTGCTTGCTAAGAACTGTTTTTGTTTTTCCATATTGGGCGCTTAGCCCAAGCGAGAAGTAGCGAAGCGAATTCGAGCCTGCTGTTCGAACTGATTAAATAACCCACTCATTCAAAACAAGGAGGATTATCAAATGGATTTCAACAAAATCAAAGAAGCTGCACAGGGATATCAGAAGGAAATGACTGCTTTCCTGCGTGCCATCGTAAAAAACCCGGGTGAAAGCTGCGACGAACGCGCTCATATCACCACCATCGCAGATGAAATGAAAAAGGTTGGTTTCGACGAAGTGACCATTGACCCACAGGGTAACGTCATCGGCTACATGGGCTCCGGCGACAAGATCATTGCATTTGACGCACATATCGATACCGTTGGTATCGGCAATATCTCCAACTGGGAATTTGACCCATACGAAGGTTTCGAGACCGAAACTGAAATCGGCGGTCGCGGTACTTCCGATCAGTGCGGCGGTATCGTATCTTCTGTATACGGCGCAAAGATCATGAAAGACATGGATCTGATCCCGGAAGGCTGCAAGATCATGGTTGTTGGTACTGTTCAGGAAGAAGACTGTGACGGTCTTTGCTGGCAGTACATTATCAATGAAGACAAGATCCGTCCGGAATTCGTTGTTTCCACAGAGCCTACGGACGGCGGCATCTACCGCGGACAGCGCGGACGTATGGAGATCCGTATTGATGTAAAGGGTATCTCCTGCCACGGCTCTGCACCGGAGCGCGGTGACAATGCGATCTACAAGATGGCCGACATTCTCCAGGATATCCGCTCACTCAACGAGAACGACGCAGCGGATACTACCGAGATCAAAGGTCTTGTAAAAATGCTGGATGCCAAATACAATCAGGAATGGGAAGAAGCAAACTTCCTGGGCCGCGGTACGGTTACCGTTTCTCAGATCTTCTACACCTCCCCGAGCCGCTGTGCCGTAGCTGACTCCTGTGCTGTTTCCCTGGACCGTCGTATGACCGCCGGTGAGACCTGGGAAAGCTGTCTGGACGAGATCCGCGCACTGCCAAGTGTACAGAAATACGGTGAAGACGTGGTCGTTTCCATGTACAATTACGACCGTCCTTCTTACACCGATCTGGTATACGAGATTGAATGCTACTTCCCGACCTGGGTTATCCCGAAGGATCACAAGGTTACCAAAGCACTGGAAGAAGCCTATACTGGTCTTTATGGCGATGCACGTATCGGTGCCGAGGAAACACTGGCTATGCGTACCGCACGCCCGCTGACCGACAAATGGACCTTCTCCACCAACGGAGTTTCCATCATGGGCCGCAATGGCATCCCATGTATCGGTTTCGGACCTGGCGCAGAAGCACAGGCACATGCACCGAATGAGAAGACCTGGAAACAGGATCTGGTAACCTGTGCCGCTGTATACGCTGCCTTGCCGGAATCTTATATGAAATAAACAGTGTCGGGGGCAAATCCCTTTCCCACTGTCACATGCAAACCAATAGGACTATCTAAACTATTTTAAAAGGAGAAATGATAATGGACGCAAAATTACAGGGATATATCGATAAATTAAACAAATTAAACTTCAAGGAAATGTACAACAACGACTTCTTCCTCACCTGGGAGAAATCCGACGATGAGATTGAGGCTGTATTTACCGTGGCTGATGCACTCCGCTACATGAGAGAAAACAACATTTCCACCAAAGTATTTGAAAGTGGACTGGGCATTTCTTTATTCCGTGACAATTCTACCCGTACCCGCTTCTCTTTCGCTTCTGCCTGCAACCTGTTAGGCCTGGAAGTACAGGATCTGGACGAGGGCAAATCTCAGGTAGCCCACGGCGAGACCGTTCGCGAGACAGCCAACATGATTTCTTTCATGGCTGACGTTATCGGTATCCGCGATGACATGTACATTGGCAAAGGAAATGCTTATATGCACGAGGTAGTTGACTCCGTGACACAGGGCAATAAAGACGGTATACTGGAGCAGAAACCTACTCTGGTAAACCTCCAGTGCGATATCGACCATCCGACCCAGGCTATGGCTGACATGCTTCACATCATCCATGAGTTCGGCGGTGTAGAGAATCTGAAGGGCAAAAAAATCGCCATGAGCTGGGCTTATTCTCCGTCTTACGGTAAACCATTATCTGTACCACAGGGCATCATCGGGCTTATGTCCCGTTTCGGTATGGACGTTGTTCTGGCACATCCGGAAGGGTACGAAGTATTCCCGGAAGTAGAAGAAGTTGCCCGTCAGAATGCAGTCAAATCAGGCGGTTCTTTCACCAAGACAAACGACATGGCAGAAGCCTTCAAGGATGCTGATATCGTATATCCAAAGAGCTGGGCACCATTCGCTGCTATGGAAAAACGTACTGTATTATACGGCAACGGCGACCAGGCCGGCATCGATGCATTAGAGCAGGAACTCTTAGCACAGAATGCTAATCACAAAGACTGGGCGTGCACCGAGGAACTCATGAAAACCACAAAAGACGGCAAAGCCCTCTATCTCCACTGCCTGCCAGCCGACATCTCCGGTGTCAGCTGCGAATCCGGTGAAGTAGACGCTTCCGTATTTGACCGTTACCGCGATCCATTATACAAAGAAGCAAGCTTCAAACCATACATCATCGCTGCCATGATCTTCCTTGCAAAATTCAAAGATCCGGCTGCTCTTCTCTCCCAGTTAGACGAAGAAAAAAAGCCAAGAAAACGTGATTAATTTTCGACACAAAAGTTATATTCATCTATTGAAACCAGTTATAGATAAAGCATTTGGGTAAATGAAGCATCTAAATTGCTGTCATTACCCAAAACCGTGTATTTTTTCAAGAGAAATATTGCGGTTTGGGTAACGGCAGCAATTTTTCTTTTCAATTACCCATACTTTCGCCCATATGCCAGAAAATTGGGTAAGAACAAGCAGTTCACTAATCTGTTACCCAATAGACGCATTTAAATGAATCATACGAGGAGGATTCCTTATGTTTACGAGAAAAAGAATCGTCATCGCTCTGGGGGGCAATGCCCTTGGCAATACGCTCCCAGAGCAGATGATTGCAGTAAAATCCACCGCCAAAGCTCTCTGTGATCTTATTGAAGAGGGCCATCAGGTGGTGGTAGTCCACGGAAACGGTCCCCAGGTCGGCATGATCAACAACGCCATGGCCGCTCTCAGCCGTGAGGACGAAAACCAGCCTAACACGCCTCTCTCCGTATGTGTAGCTATGAGTCAGGCCTATATCGGCTATGACCTGCAGAACGCGCTGCGGGAAGAGCTGCGCAATCGCGGCTTCGTACGTACTCCGGTTGTCACCGTAGTTACCCAGGTCCGCGTAGATGAAAATGATCCGGCCTTCGAGAATCCGTCCAAACCAATCGGACGTTTTCTCACCAAAGAAGTTGCCGAGGAACAGGCCAAAAAATACGGCCATATCATGAAAGAAGACTCCGGCCGCGGCTACCGACGTGTTGTAGCCTCTCCGAAACCTCAGGAAATCGTAGAACTTGATGCCATCAATTCCCTGGTGGACGCAGGCAAAATCGTAATCACCTGCGGGGGAGGCGGCATCCCCGTCTACCTGAACAAGAATCACCTAAAAGGCTGTAGTGCTGTCATCGACAAAGATTTTGCCAGCTGCCTCCTTGCCAAAGACCTGGACGCAGACCTTTTGATCATCCTCACCGCCGTAGAAAAAGTAGCGATCAACTACGGGAAAGAAAACCAGGAGGATTTGAGTGACCTCACCGTAGAGCAGGCACAAAAATATGCCGATGAAGGTCAGTTTGCTCCCGGTTCTATGCTCCCCAAGGTTCAGGCCGCCATGGACTTCGCATCCAGCAAACCAGGCCGCACTGCCATGATCACCCTCCTGGAAAAAGCCAAAGAGGGAATCAAAGGCCAAACCGGCACCATCATTCACAATTAAAAAAGACAGGTTATAAAATGTTTTTACACTTTATAACCTGTCTTTAATTTTATTCCCCTTTGTGTTTCAAAATCTCCTGCGCCAGCAGATTCTCATGATTGGGAAATGATTCATAAAACGCCGTAGACACAGCCCGTGTCCACAACTCACATTCCTTCACCATATTTGCATTAATAGCCGCCTGGTATCCAACCTCATAAACATCCTTGGCGATCTTCCCATACAACTGACCATCCTTCAGACTGCCCATTCCCCAAAGAACTGATCCATACTGCTTATCCTGGGTACAAAGCTGCATATAAAGCACCGCCGTATGCTTGATCTCATCAAAAAGGATCTCCTGACCCAACTCGCCATACTTCTCCATCTCGCCAAATCCCATGCTATCTATAGCCTTGCTCAGTTCCCTTTTTAATTTTCCCTTAAACAGGGCATCCTTACTCCCGGCTACAAAACGAAAATTCATCCAGGCATGAAGATAGCCATCCATCTGCATCCCTCTCTCGCCGCCCTTTTCCGGATACCGTATCTTCCACAGGATCATACGGATCTGATCTGCCTCAGGACTTACGCCCTTTGCCATCGCCGCCTCCAGAAGCATCCTGCGCTCCTTTGGGTCAGAAGACATATAATACTGTCTCGGCCAGGTAGAATCAATTGTAATTTCCTGATCTGCCTTCACTGGTTCGTTATTTTCCATACTGCCAAATTTCATTCACCATTTCCTCCTAAAATAATTTCTGTCCCTTTACAAATTTGCCAACGATATTCCGATCATCCGACAGATAAATAATCCGCTCCAGTCGTTCCTTCGTCGTTAATTCCCGCGTGGTATGCAGGCTGCTGTCATCAAAGACTACCGCATCCATCTCATATCCAGCCTCAAAGCTGCCCACCCTGCCAAAGAAAGAGCCGCCGCCCAAGGTTCCCATATAGAAAGCCTCCTCAAGAGTAAGTGCAGGAAGCGTATCATCCAGCAAACGATACCGCACCTTGGATGCGCGGATCGCATTGGCCATACAGACCAGAACAGATTCCACCGTACCGCCCGCCACATCACTGCCAAGACCAATATGTACGCCCTCATCCAGATACGTCCTGACTGGTGCCACACCGGAGGTAAGATTCATATTACATTCCGGGCAATGGACCACATAGACGCCATTTTTCTTCATCAGCGCAATCTCCTCCACCGAAGAATGTACACAGTGCGCCATGATAGTAGGGCATCCATCTCCTCCGAACATTCCAAACTGATCATAAGCCTGACCATAAAAAGAAGTATTCGGACACAATTCCTGTACCCAGTCGATTTCACCCAGATTTTCGGATAAATGTGACTGCACCGGAAGGTGGTATTCCATCTGAATATCCTTCAGTTTTTTCATGAGTTCATCCGTGCAGGATGGTGTGAACCGGGGTGTGATAATCGGTTTCACAAAGCGATAGCGATCCTTCGTATCCAGAATCCACCGCAAAGTCTCCGCTGCCGAATCCTCCGTAGTCTCACAAAGGTAATCCGGTGAATTCCGGTCCATATTCACTTTACCCACATAAGAAGCGATGCCCGCCTCCTCCAGCATATCCATAAGTAATTCCGTTGCGGGAACATGCAGTGTGGCAAATACTACAGCCCTGGTCGTCGCCCCCTTGCGCAAATCTTCTGTGAAATAAGCGTACGCTTTCTTTGCATATTCCAGATCCGCGTATTTCGCTTCCTCCGGAAATGTATTGGTATTCAGCCATTCCAGCAGTTCCAGATCCATGCCCATCCCCCGGAACGCATACTGTGGTGCATGTACATGCAGATCCGTAAGTCCCGGCGTAATCAGACATCCCGTATAGTCCTCCAGCGGATATGATGCATACGCTTCCGGCAATTCTTCAAAAACACCTTTGGAAATCCCATCCTCGCATACCAGATATCCGTCCGAAACAACATCCAACTCGTCTTTACTCCTGCTGTAGCAAAAAGCCCCTTTGATCACATAAGATTCGTGCATAACAAACGCCTCCTTTTAGTTCAGAACTGCTTCTGTCATCTCCAATGCTGCCGCAATAACCTTATCCATATCGTAATATTTATAACCGCCGAGACGACCGCCGAAGATCACGCTGCCTTCCTTATCCGCCATCTCTTTGTACTGTTCAAATAACGTATTATTCCGCTCGTTATTGATGGGATAATATGGCTCATCCCCCTGTTTCCATTCACTTGGATATTCCTTCGTGATCACCGTAGTCGGCTGCTTGCCAAACTCAAAATGCTTGTGCTCAATAATACGGGTATATGGTACTTCCCGCTCTGTATAATTGACCACCGAATTCCCCTGGTAATTCTCCTCGTCCAGTTTTTCTTCCTCGAAACGCAGAGAACGATACTCCAGGATACCCAGTTTGTAATCATAAAATTCATCTACCATGCCGGTAAAGATCGTCTTCGGTGCAATACCCTCATGGGTCTTGATAAACTCAAAATAATCCGTATCCAGCTGCACTTCTACGCCTTCCAGCATATTGGCAACCAACTGTGTATAACCGCCCATAGGGATGCCCTGATAGCGGTCATTGAAATAATTGTTATCATACACGAAACGCAGCGGCAGTCTCTTGATGATGAAGGATGGAAGTTCCTTACAGTCACGTCCCCACTGCTTTTCTGTATAGCCCTTGATCAGTTTCTCATACACATCCTGGCCTACCAGAGAGAGTGCCTGTTCCTCCAGATTCTGCGGCTCTGCAATGTTTAATTCCGCAATCTGCTCCTGGATCTTCGCCTTTGCCTCCGCTGGTGTCCGGATGCCCCACATTTTACTGAAAGTATTCATGTTGAATGGCAAATTATACAATTCGTCTTTGTAGACAGCCACCGGGGAATTAATGTAATTATTAAACTCCGCAAACTGATTCACATAGTCCCAGATTTTCTTGTCGGAAGTATGGAAGATATGTGCACCATACTTGTGCACCTGAATACCGTCCACATCCTCTGTATAAATATTGCCTGCAATATGGCTTCTCTTATCGATCACCAGACAGGTCTTTCCTTTTTTCTTCGCTTCATGAGCAAAAACTGCGCCGTAAAGTCCCGCGCCCACTATTAAATAATCATATGTTTTCATTTTCTTTATCTCCTTATTTTCTCATTTGATTCTGCCCTGATCACCAGGCTCGAAAACACCTCACCGAGTGTTCATAGTATACCATATTTTCAGGGTTTTTACAACGTGAAAAGGAGCCCCGCCACAAAGCAGAACCCCTCTTCTATGTATATTACTCTACGTTTTTGTTTTTCACATCCTCAAATTCCTGCAGCATTTCTGCGGACGGCGCTTCCGTACACAGGCTGACAATAACGATCAGTAGGATACTGACAGCAAAGCCTACCAGCAGGGAGTAAATGCCAGTCGCAGTGGCGATGGTCTGCCCGTTGATAATAGGAAGATAATCCCAGATCAATACTGTAACACCACCAGAAATAATACCTGCCAGAGCGCCATGGAAATTGGTCCGTTTCCAGAAAAGGGATAACAGAACTAATGGTCCAAATGCAGAACCAAGTCCCGCCCATGCATCGGATACCAGTGCCATAATGCTGCTGTTTGGATCCCACGCGATCAAAAATGCAAGAATGGCTACCACACCAACGGTGATGCGGCTGACAAAAAGCACTTTTTCTTCCTTTGCATCCGGCTTGATAACACCCTTATAAATGTCTTTAGACACTGCGGATGCCGTAACAAGGAGCTGGGAATCTGCCGTAGACATAATCGCCGCCAGGATACCGCACAGGAAAACACCGCCGATAAACGGCAATGCAAAATCTGTAGTAAACACCGTCGTGATCATGGTAATGAAAACACTCTCGGTAGATGCTGCTCCTTCTGAACCAAGAATCGTCGGGAAGAGATAAGCACGTCCGATCACGCCGATAAAGATTGCCATACCGAGAGAGATTGCCACCCAGATGATAGCAATAACTCTGGATTTCTTTAATTCTTTCTCACTTCTTACAGCCATGAAACGAACCAGAATATGCGGCATGCCGCAGTAGCCAAGTCCCCAGGCCAGCTGTGAAATAATATCGATAAATTTGATTGGCTCTCCGCCATTTTCGAACAGACTCAGGTAGGATGCGGAACCGCCGATCACACCGCTCTGTTCCAGGATACCACCAATATTGTCGCCTCCTACCAGGAAGTAAGCCAAAATCGGCACTACCATCAGCCCCACCAGCATAAGAAGCCCCTGGATAAAGTCTGTCACACAGACTGCCATGAATCCACCCATAAAGGTATACGCCAGAATAACAAAGGCTCCAATAGCCAGCGCCACATTGTAATTAATACCAAATACAGAATTGAAAAGTTTACCGCCTGCCGCCAGCGCAGAGGCTGTGTACACCAGAAAAAAGATTGTAATCACAATAGATGAAACCAATAACAAAATTTTCTTCTTATCATGGAAGCGATTCTGGAAATACTCCGGCAGCGTCAGAGAATTGTTGGCACGGATCGTATAGCGTCTCAGTCTTCCTGAGATAACAACCCAGTTAAACACCGTTCCCAGAAACAGTCCGATAGCGATCCATGCCTGCCCTGTACCCAGCGCATACACCGTACCCGGCAGTCCCATGAGCAGCCATCCGCTCATATCCGAAGCCTGAGCCGAAAGTGCAGCTACCCAGCCGCTAAGTCCTCTGCCTCCAAGGAAATAGTCCTCTGTGTTCTTGGTCTTCTTCATATAAATACCACCGATAATAATCATAAGAACCAAATAACAGGCAAATGCAATCAAAATTGCAATAATGTCCGAATTACTCATAAAAAAATCCTCCTCATTAAAAAATCACTTACTTTCCTATTATCACGGAAAGTAAGTGATTTGTCAATGCAATATTTTAGTGCGCTACCCTAAAAAAGTCGTCCCCATAGATTTTATTTTCATCATATTCCGGTGCATATCGTTCCACAACCTCTATAATACTTTGAATATATTTTTCGTCTTCCTCCAGGGCTTCGGCAATGGCCTTGCTATTTTGTCCTTTTTGTACTTTCTTAGAAACTAACTGAATTAATTTTCTGGTTTCACCTTTGTGCTCGCCCTTACGCTCGCCTTCACTCTCGCCTTCTTTATATCCCTGCTTCCGCAGCATTTCTTCCCGCTCAAATATCTTCATATATTCAATCGACACCTCCCCGTCATGTTTGACTGTCTCCATAAAATAATAACTTGTACTTTCGTATCATCTATTTGAGATGGTATTCAACAGAGAACACGCTCTGGCATAATCTTCTTTTTTCACATAAAGATAATACTCGTATTCATTTTCAAGATTTTCGCCAAAAGTTCCAGTTCTTGAGCGATTTCCAGCACTGAAAGGTGATGGTGATCTTCTATTAACCGTTTTGCAACTATATGTGATACCCTGCTCATCTAACATATCTTTGACTCTGGTCCGTTGCGCAATACTAAATGTACACATCAATTCTTTTTTGCCCCAAAATCCATATTTGATTTTTCTATATATAACAATTAGAAAAACAATAACAATAATCCCAAAAAACAATATCGCATCCGTCCGCATATTCTCCACTCCTTCAACTTGATTTTTTTACCAACTTCCACCTAAGTAGATTTCTTTTTTCAATTTAGAAATAGATTGAAAAGTTTTCTTTTATATGTAATACCATCTTCCATCACTTAATCCTCTCCAGTTTCCCGGCATCCATCTCCCACACATCATCCGCCAGCGTATCGATATCCACTGCATTATGGCTAGTCAGGATGATGGTTTTTCCTTTCGCTTTCAGATCCCGGATCAGCTGGTGGATCTCTGATACGCCCTTCTTATCCAGCCCATTAAAGGGCTCGTCCAGGATCAGTATGTCCGGGTCCTCCATGATGGCCTGGGCGATACCAAGCCTCTGGCGCATACCCAGAGAATATTTTGCCACCGGCTTTTTCATGTCCGGGTCCAGGCCTACCTTGCGAATCGTATCCTTTATGACTTCATCCGAAATTTTCCTGTTTAGCTGCGCTAATAATCTGAGATTTTTAAAGCCTGACATATTCTGCAAAAATCCCGGATTTTCAATGATCAGTCCCAGAGATTCCGGGAAATCAATGTCTTTGCCAATCTCTTTTCCACCCACAAATACCCTGCCTGATGTAGGCTCTAAAAACCCGCAGATACATTTAAAAAGCACTGTTTTACCGGAGCCGTTAAAGCCCACGATGCCATGTGTCTTCCCGGCTTCAAAATCAACCGCGATCCCATGCAGGATTTCTTCCTGCCCAAATGATTTTCTTACATCCTGAACGCTGATTGCATAGTCTCCCATGGTTTTCCTCTCTATTATGAAAAATGGAATTCATATTTTCTGATCTGCCTGTGTATCAGACAGAGGTTAACAAAAATAAAACAAATAAAGATTAAGCTGCTCTGCCATATGCGCGGCAGATAGTCATATCCAAAATTATGCATATAATAAGTCGCATGATTCAGCGGCGAAATCCATCCCACCAGCACATTGATCTGGTACTGCATATGGGACGGTATCT
>JAQUWF010000044.1 GCA_028692975.1 Lachnospiraceae bacterium | reverse complement strand
AGGATTTTTATAATAACAGGATAAAAACGGAAGGTACTGCAGAACCGGGCCAGGATACGAATGCAGGCGAAAACAGTGGACATAATACAGATACTGGGAATAAGGAAAATGCCGCTAATGATGCAGGAGACGCCACTGAGAATCAGACAGATACCGATGATGGTGCAGGGAACGCAGAAAAGAAAACCGATGCAGGCAGTACAGGCGAAGGTACCGATAATAATGCGCAGGAATAGTAATGTAAAATAGGAATATCAATACCAGGAAATAAATGGTATAATTCTACTGTTGAATAAAAGATCTGAAAAGAGGAACTTTATGTATACAAATATAACAGAAGAATTACTGGAATTTATAGAGAAGTCCCCCAGCTGTTACCATGTGGTCAGCAATGTGAAGGCTATGCTGGAGCAGGCAGGCTTTGTGGAACTGCGTGAGGAAGCTGCCTGGAACATAGAATCCGGGAAAAAGTATTATGTGACACGGAATGGATCGTCTTTGGTGGCTTTTCAGATACCGGAAAAGGACTGGGGCGGTTTTATGATCTCTGCCGCGCACAGTGACTGGCCTTCTTTTAAGATAAAGGAAAATGCAGAGATTGAAGTCAGCAAATCTTATACCTGTCTCAATGTGGAGAAATATGGAGGGATGCTTATGGCTCCATGGCTGGACAGACCGCTTTCGGTGGCCGGCCGCATTACAGTGAAAGAGGAGGGCCGCGTCCTTACAAAACTGGTAAATATACCCAGAGACCTGGTGATGGTGCCAAATCTGGCCATCCATATGAATCGAAATGCCAATGAGGGATACGCCTACAATCCCCAGGTGGATATGCTGCCCTTATTCGGGGATGAGAAGGCAAAAGACGGATTTTTGGAATTAATCGCAAAAGAAGCAGGCACGGAACCGAAGCAGATACTGGGAACGGATCTGTTTTTATACAACCGTATGCCAGGGATGATTTGGGGCGCCCATGAGGAATACGTATCCAGTCGTGCCCTGGACGACCTGCAATGCGTTTTTGGCACAGTTAAGGGCTTCCTGAAGGCAGAAAACAACAGCCGTATTCCCATATGCTGCATCTTTGATAATGAGGAAGTAGGAAGCGGCACGAAACAGGGTGCGGATTCTACTATGCTGGCGGATGTGCTGGAACGTATCGCCGTTTCCACGGGAAAGACGAGACAGGAGCAGCTTATGGCTGTGGCCAACAGTTTTCTGGTATCTGCGGATAATGCACAGGCGGTTCATCCAAATCATCCGGACAAGGCAGATCCTACCAACCGGGTCTACCCCAATAAGGGTATTGTCATCAAATATAATGCCAATCAGAAATACACTACGGATGCCGTGTCGGCAGGAATATTTAAAATGATCTGTCAAAAGGCAGAAGTACCGACTCAAGATTATGTAAACCGTTCAGACATTGCAGGCGGCTCCACGCTGGGGAATATAGCCAACCGTCATGTTTCCCTGAATACAGTGGATATGGGACTGGCCCAGCTGGCCATGCATTCTCCTTATGAGACGGCGGGAGTGAAAGATACTGCATACCTTATAAAGGCATGTGCAACATATTTTTCCAGTTCGCTGGAAGCACAGGGAAATGGAAATTATGAAATTCACTAAGAGAAAGGTACAGGGATCTTATGGCAGTAAAAAAGATAAGAGAGTTGATCGTATTTACGGTACTTGTATTCGTAGGCATCTGGAAATTTGATGTAGTGGTCGCAGCTCTGCGGTTCATATGGGGTATTATAATGCCCTTTGTAGTAGGCGGAGGCATCGCTTTCGTGGCGAAGGTGCTGATGAATTTCATCGAACGGCACCTGTTTTACAAACACGGGCAGCCCCGGTTTCGCAAGGGGAAGAAACTGATCCGTCCCCTGAGCCTGATCCTTACGCTGGTGACGATCTTCGGCATGATCCTGCTGCTGTTGTTTATCGTGGTGCCACAGCTGGCGCAGACGATCATGACGCTGGGTGAAAATATCAACAATGCAATCCCGCGATTCCAGGAGTGGATACAGGAATTAAGCCATAACAATCAGTACGTTATGGAGATTGTAAGCCAGATCGACATTAACAGTGAAAAAATCGTAGAGTGGGCTATGTCTTTTGTTCAAAATGGTGTGGGAAGCTTTATGAATACGACGTTTATTGCTGTGAAAAGTACAGTAAATGCAGTAATCATGATTTTTGTTGCCTTAGTCTTTGCCTGTTATGTGCTGATTCAGAAGGAGACGCTGCAGGTTCAGGTCAGAAAGGTAGCTTATGCCTTCTTGAAAAAAGAGTGGGTAGAAAAAATATTCAAGGTACTTACTCTGACCAATAAGACGTTTACCAGTTTTCTTACGGGACAGTGTGTGGAGGCGTTGGCCTTTGGCAGTCTGATTACCGTGAGCATGACCATATTCCGGCTGCCATATGCACCGCTGATCGGTGTTATGCTGGCTTTTCTGACGCTGATTCCTGTATTCGGTGCCTTTGTGGGCTGTGCGACCGGCATGCTCCTGATCGTTACGGTAAGCCCGCCGCAGGCTCTTGGCTTTTTGATTCTCTTTCTTGTCATGCAGCAGATTGATGGGAATTTTATCTATCCGCATATCGTTGGAAATGCGGTGGGACTGCCATCTATCTGGGTCCTTGCTGCGGTCAGTATCGGTGGCAGTCTGATGGGACTGCTGGGTATGCTGATCTTCATACCACTGATTTCTGTGATCTACACGCTGCTGCGTGAAAAGGTATACAAGCAGTTGGAGAAACGAAAGATAAAAGCGGTGACGGGGGATGCCATAATCGAATTTGAGGATAAGGATGAGATAGAGAAATTTTAAATATGCAAAAACAGACCGGGAAATTCGTTTCCAAGGTCTGTTTTTGCGTATTTAAGATTTCATATGTTGTTTTAATCTTCGAAAATCACCCAGAGCTTTCCAGCCAATCTGGAATATTTTTTTAAAATTAATGGAATTCGTGCCGCCCTGACGAGGCTTGAAAGAAATCTTCATAAAGCGGATATTTTCTTTGTAGTAAGCAAAATAGGTAGTCAGCATTACGTTGGGCAGATTAAAATTCTTCGGCATTTTCTGGATGTATTTTTCCACCAGTTCACGTCGCATGAGGCGGAAGGGTGCATTTGCGTCGGGTACGTTTACTTTAAAGTAGAGACGCAGTATAAAGCGCAGCGTATTCTCTATAAATTTCCTGCCGGCCCCATCCCCACGCTCTGACCGATGGCCAAGGATAGCAGCGTATTGAAAACGAAGTTTCCAGAATTTGTGAAATTCATCGGGTGATGTCTGACCGTCGGAGTCTGTTTGAAAAATAAAATCCGCATTATTTTTAATAGCGTACCGGTAACCATATAGGACAGTTGGTCCATGGCCCCCGTTAGGTTTGGTCAGCACCTGCAGCAGCGGGCGGGTTCGTGCACAATCACAGGAAATCTCATAAGTATTGTCCTTGCTTCCGTCGTTGATGATCACCAGCCTTGATTCGCCGCTGCCATTGTACTTTTCTATGACGGGATACCAGTCATCGATAGTCTGTCGGATGTTTTCGGATTCATTGTATGCAGGAATTATGATATATAAGTTTTCCATATTTTACCCCCGGTTTCATTGCAAGCACTCTTATTGTATCATGAATACCTGATTCGCGAAAGGCTTCATTGAGCATTTCGGTGTGTAGCACTTTAAGATATAGATTCAATAAAGCGTTCCACATAAAACAGTGCTGCGCCGATGGCGGGGGTGTACTGGCCGTGGGTTCCAACGATCAGCTGCTCTTTGTCAAAGGAAAATGGAGAGGCGTTGTTGACCAGTTCAAGCAGATATTCCAAATCTTCCTCTGTAAAATAAGGGGCAAGGTAGCCGCTTATGATCACAGGGCTGTCAATGATCATATTCAGGTTTTTGATGGCAAAGGCCAGATGATCCAGATAATCTTTCCAGATCTGCCGCAGCGTGTTGTTTTCATCGGTTCGCAGGAGTGGGAAGAATTCTTTTGCGGGCATATTTACGGCGGATTCCAGTGCATTGGCAGAGCAGTAGGTCTCCAGGCAGCCACGGTTGCCGCAGTAGCATAGAGGACCTCCGGGATTGACGCATGTATGCTCAATGGTGCCGCTGTGCATGGTCATGCCGTGCTGGACGCAGTGGTTGGTGATGATGGCTCCGCCCAGGTTTGGATTCAACAGGAAGACTACAGCACTGTCTAAGGATGCATGATTCCACAGTTCCAGGTAGGCAGCGGCCTTGGAATCGTGTTCCAGACGGCAGGGATAAGGAATCCGGGAAGCAAAGTCGGAAAGCTTCATCTCCGTGTTCCCCATGATCGCACCGTAAGTCACAGCAGAACCGTCAGGGGAGATAATGCCCTGGGTGGCGATGGATATGCCGAGAATCTTTTCTTTATCATAATGATTTATCTCAATAAATTCTTCTACTGTCTGAGCGACCTTTGTATAATACTCTTCCGTATTGCTATAAGCAATAGGAAATGTATCCATACAGATGGCATCGCCATAAAGATTGACAGCAACAAGATGAAACATATCTTTTAAAATTCCTATTCCTATAGAAAGTTTCAGATCAGAGACAATCTGGATCATCTGGGCTTTTCTGCCTCCTGTAGATTCAAAAAATCCATTTCTTTCAATCAGGCCTTCCTGCTCCAGTTCATTGAGATTCTGGCTGACTGTGGATAAGCCCATCTGCAGGTCCTGAACAATTTGCAGCTTGGAAGTGATTTTCTCCCGGTAAATATACTGAAAGACTTTTCCTTTATTGATTTTCTTTAATGTTATTGTAGTGACACCTTTTTCTTTCATAAGAATACTCCTTATATCCAATACAAATATAATGCTTACAAATTATGAGCCACTTTAAAATCTTGGCACTGTATCATAAAACTAAGTGACACTTTTATTCTAATACATTGTTAAAAAAAACGCAAGTCAAAAGGGTGATATGTGAAATATAGCCAAAAATAGCAATGAAAATTTAGATTTATTGTCAATAGACAAAATTGGATAATAGATTTATACTACACTTACAACTTAGATATAAGCGTAAGTAGAAACCAAAAGAAAACAAAAAAAGAAAAATGGAGGAAACAAAAATGAAGAGCGCAGTATTTTACGGAAAACATGATTTACGGGTAGAAGAGCATGAGATGCCAAAGGTAGGACCACAGGATATCCTGATTCAGGTAAAGGCTTGTGGCGTATGTGGTACAGACGTACACATCTACGAAGGAGACAAAGGAGCAGCAGAAGTTACACCGCCAACCATCCTTGGACATGAATTCTCAGGTATTATCGCAGAAGTTGGTGCAGAAGTTAAAGATTATAAAGCAGGCGATCGCGTATGTATCGACCCGAACTGCTACTGTGGAGCATGTGAACCATGCCGCAACGGCGTAGCACATTACTGTGAGCATATGATCGGATACGGCACAACCGTAAACGGTGGTTTTGCAGAGTATTGTGCAGTAAATCAGAGACAGGTTTACAAACTTGGCGATAACACTACATTCGAGCAGGGCGCTATGACAGAGCCAGTTGCATGTTGTCTCCATGGTATGGATATGTGCGAGATCCAGCCAGGTCATCAGGTTGTTGTTATCGGCGGCGGAATGATCGGCCTTCTGATGATGCAGCTTGCAAAACTGGCAGGTGCAGCAAGAGTTGCTCTTCTTGAGCCGGTAGAAAGCAAGAGAGAAGTTGCTAAAAAGCTTGGCGCTGACGTTTGCATCGACCCAATTCATGAAGATGTAAAGGCTCGTCTCAAAGAAGCTGGCTTAACATGGGTAAATACCGTAATCGAGTGTGTTGGCCGTCCTTCTACTATCGAGCAGGCTATTGATATCGCAGGAAACAAAGCAGTTGTTATGATGTTTGGTCTGACCAAACCGGATGAGACAATCTCTGTAAAACCTTTCCAGGTATTCCAGAAAGAGCTGGAGATCAAAGCATCCTTCATCAACCCATATACACAGAAGAGAGCTCTGGACCTGATCGATTCAGGACGTCTGGATGTAAGCAGCATGGTTTACGATGTATGCGGTCTTGACACTCTGGAAGACGTATTGAGCAAACCTGAATTCCGCGCTAACGGAAAATATATCATTTCACCAGAAAAATAAGAAAGTAAAAGGGGGATAAAAAAATGTCAGAAGCAGTATTTGCGGCGGATCCGGTTCGACTTCTTATCGCGGCAGCAGTGGGTATCCTTTTATTACTGTTACTTATTATCAAGTTTAAGATACATCCGGTATTATCCCTTCTGATCTCAGCCCTGTTTATTGGGCTGGGAGCAGGGATGCCGGTTCCAACTCTGGTTTCTACGGTAGAAAAAGGTGCCGGAGAAACACTGCAGGGTATCGTACTCCTGATTGGGCTTGGGTCCCTGTTCGGCGGTATTCTGGAAGTTTCCGGCGGAGCACAGTGTGTGGCTCAGACGCTGGTAAACAAATTCGGAGAAAAGAAAGCGGGTGTGGCTCTGGGCATTACCGGTCTGGTAGTAGGCACCACTGTCTTTTTTGAGGCAGGTGTGGTTATCCTGATCCCTCTGGCTTTCGGACTGGCGAAAAAGACGAAAAAGTCCACTCTGTACTACGTAATACCTCTTCTGGCAGGCCTTGCCACCGGTTTTGCCTTTATACCGCCGTCCGCCGGCTCTGTGCTTGTAGCGAATATGCTGGGTGTGGATTTGGGCATTATGATAGCGGTAGGCGTACCGGTAGGTATCCTGTCCCTGATTTTTGCAGGTATCCTCTGGTCAAAATTTATTGGAAATAAGATTCATACAGGACTTCCAAGTAACAGTCAGGAAGTGCGTGAAGAAAATGAGAGTAATCTTCCGAAATTTTCTACCGTACTTGTGATTATACTGGTTCCGCTGGTATTGATCCTGTTCAGCACCTTATCCGCTTACCTCACCTTCCTTGACCCAATACGTCCTGTATTGCAGTTTTTGGGAACACCGTTTGTGGCACTTATTATAGCAGTACTTCTGGCTATGTATTTTCTTGGAAAGAAACAGGGCTACACTGGGGAACAGTTAAAGAAAATCCTGGACCGTTCGCTTCGTCCTACCGGACAAATTCTTTTGGTTATTACGGGCGGCGGGATCATCCGCTGGGTACTGCAGGACTGCGGTATGGGTGATATCATCGGACCGGCACTGGAAAAGAGTGGACTGCCGCTTATCCTGGTAGCATTTCTGATCGCGGCACTGATCCGTGCGTCCGTAGGAGCAGCAGTAGTTGCTATGACTATGGCAGCAGGTATCATGGCCTCTATGCCGGCAGTAGCACAGTTGTCACCTTTGTATCTGGCTGCTATGGTCTGTGCGATAAATGGCGGAGCAACAGCATTCAGTCATGTGAATGATTCCGGCTTCTGGCTGGTAAATTCCCTGCTGGAGATCGATGAAAAGACTACCTTAAAGTCATGGACTATGATGGAAACCATCGTAGGATTTACAGGCCTGGCCTGTGCCCTTGTCATCAGCTTATTTGCATAGGAGGAACAGTAAATGATTGCAAAAGTAGTATTAGGAACTATGCAGAATGCCAGGAAACTGGTAACTATCGCAGAACAGATCCCCTATGACGTGGAACTGTGTAGCGGCCGCTATGTGGTCAATGCCAAGTCCATGCTGGGCGTCTTAAGTATGCCGGAATTCGAGTCTGGGGAACTGCATGTACATACAGATGAAGAAATTGTGTGTGAACAGATTCTGGAGAAATTGCTGGAACTGGATATGCTGGTGGATACAAATGATTCAGTCAGCCGTTCTATTTATGACATTACTACCTTCGGAGAAATATTGATCGACTTTACCTGGCAGGGCGTCAATGAAGATGGACAGACACTTTTTGCCCAAAATCCGGGTGGTGCACCTGCAAATGTGGCGGTTTCAGCCAGCCGCCTTGGTGCACACACTGCATTTCTTGGAAAAGCAGGTAAAGATATGCACGGTGAATTCCTTCGTTCCGTGCTGGAGAAGGAGAATGTAGATACCGAGGGAATGATTTTAGATAAAAAATATTTTACGACACTTGCTTTTGTCAATGTAGGTGAGAATGGGGAGCGTACCTTCTCATTTGCAAGAAAACCAGGAGCAGATACAAAAATCCAGAAGGAAGAAATCGATGTGGATATCTTAGACCACACCAATATTTTCCATGTAGGATCTTTGTCCCTCACAGATGAACCGGCCAGAGCGACCACCTTCTATGCGGTAAAGAGAGCACAGGAAAAAGGCAGTATTATTTCCTATGACCCCAATTACCGGGGATCACTCTGGGAAGGGGAAGACGTGGCGAAGCAGCATATGCGCAGCCTCATCCCTTATGTGGATGTTATGAAGATCTCGGATGAGGAGACGGGACTTCTGACGGATCATGAGGATGTGGAGGAAGCGGCCCGTGCATTATTTGAGCAGGGCGTTAAGATCGTAGCAGTTACTCTGGGCGGTGACGGCGCCTATATTTACTGTAAGGACGGTGGACGAATGATTTCTGGATTTACCGTAAGCCAGGTGGCGGATACAAACGGAGCAGGGGACTCCTTCTGGGGAGGATTCCTTTATAATATCAGCAATTCCGGAAAACGTCCGGAAGCATTTACCCTGGAGGAACTTACCGAATATGCCCGTTTCGGGAATGCGGTGGCAAGCCTCTGTGTGGAGGGAAAAGGTGCTATTCCGGCCATGCCGGATCTGCAGCATGTAGAAGAAAGGTTGGGAAAATAAAATGGATATGCAAAATTATACAACAGGAATCCAGCACATTGGAGTTCCGACCAATAATATCGAAGAAACCATTAAGTTTTATCACAAACTTGGATTTGAGACGGCATTGGAGACTGTAAATGAAGAGGCAGGCGAAAAGGTAGCTTTCTTAAAACTGAAGACTCTGGTTGTAGAAACTTATGAAAATAAGGCAGCAGCAATGAAAGCCGGAGCTATTGATCATGTGGCTATCAATGTAAAAGATATCCAGGAAACACTTGATTACATCAATGAGGCAGGCCTGAACAACACAAAGGATACCTTACATTTTCTCCCATTTTGGGAAAACGGCGTGAAGTTCTTCACTATTGAAGGACCGAACAAAGAAAAAGTAGAATTTAGTCAATATCTGTAAGATACATCCCCCGCCCCACAGCAATCGCGAATAAGCTGTGGGGTGTTTTTTTGTACTTTTCTGCAAAAAGTTGACGAAAGAAATTAAATAAAATATACTATAAATATGAGAAAATGTGGAAGTACAGGTATGATGAATGGGTACGACTGTGGCACCTTGGAACATCAGGGTGCCTTTTCATCGGAGAAGAGGATATATATGATATTAAATGATCGGATCCCTGTGGAATTTTATAAATTATTCCGCACAAAGAACAGGGAATATTATATGGAACTGCTGGTTTCTATATATGAAGAAAATAATGACCTGTATTCGATCCTTGGGCTGACGGAGGAAGAATGTAAGGGCATCATCAATGAAAAGATCGTAGAGAAACACATGCGGTGGGAGCTGGACGAGGAAGAAAACGAGGAGGACACCTTCGAGGTGGGGACGGCCTCCGGGATATTGTCCAAGATGGTGCGCTGGGGATGGCTGAAAAAAGATTATGACGATAAGATGAATGCGTATGTGTTGTCTTTCCCGGAATACAGCCAGCTGTATGTGGAGCTGTTCCGAAAACTGCAGCAGGATGATGACAGCCAGGAGCGGGAAAGTATTCTGACCATTTATACAGGACTTTACACCTATGCCACAGACGAGGATAAGAATAACGACATGCTGAAAAATGCCCTGCGGACGTCCAAGAGCCTGGGGCAGCTGCTGGCGAATATGCAGGACGGCATGCGGGGATATTTTGATGAATTATCCAAGCAGAAGGAATTCCTGGATATACAGAGAGTATTGATCGACGAAATAAATAACAACGACAGTAAAAAATATCAGATTCTTACGACTACGGACAGTTTTTACCGATATAAAGAGGCGGTAAAAGAACTGGTGGCAAGAATACTGAATGAAAACGATGCAGAGCGGGACCGGTTGGAGCAGCAGGGGAAAATATTGGACAGAGATACGGTTTCCTATCAGAGAAATCAGCAGAAACTGAGCCTGAATAATGAGGCTACGGAACTGGTCCTTCAGATCGAGCGGGAGTTTGACCTCATTGAGAAAAAATACAACCGTCTCATTGAGCAGAAGACCACATTTGCCAGCCGGGCAGCAGCGCGTATCCGTTATATTCTCCAGGAGGGATCTAATGAGGAGGATAATATTATCGCCTTGATCAATCTTCTGGACCGGAGTAATAAGAAGGAGGAGATCATGGAACAGCTGCAGCGGCGGATACATATGTCCACCTCCTTCCGCGCGATTACCGAAAACAGTCTTTACCGGAAGCGGGAGCGGGTGAAGAATGAATTCGCGCCACAGCCGGTACAGGCAGAAGAGACCACAGAATATGAAAGAATAGAGGACTTTGTGCCAAAGCCGTTGTATACCAGACGAGAGATTGCACAGTTTATGAAAAAGAACCAGAGGAATCATGTTTTTGAGACGACGGAAGCTACGGTACAGTCCATGGATGATCTGGAAAAACTGCTTTTTGTATGGCAGGAAATGACCACACTAGCAGAGAGCCGCCATGAGATTGAGGTGGATGATGATATCAAAACGGAATCAGGATATACCTTTTCAAAACTGATGATCCGGGAGGGAGAATAAATGTTTGAATATTTGGACGGGCTTTCGCCCACAGAAGCGGATTTATTGAAAAAAACTATTCAGGATCTGCTACATCAGACCTGCGTTTTGCAGGTGAAATGCGATCCGGTAACGCTGGAACAGAAGAATAATCCCAAATACAGAATTTGCTCGGACCACCGGGAATTTATCCAGGATTATCTGCAGGTACTTGACTGCGAGCTGTATTTTGATTCCCAGGAGCACATTTTCCGTGTCATCGGGGAAGGCGTGAATACGGAGAAACTCAGCGAGCGCACATCCAAACTGCTGATCATCCTGCGGTTGATCTACAAGAATAAGATCATGGGGGAGGGGCTGCAGGCTACGGTGACGAACCGGGAAGAAATACGAATGGTTGGAAAAGATACGAATCTGATCAATTATAAACTAAATGAAGCGGACTGGCGGGAGGCCTTCGGGCTCATGAAACAGCATCAGATTGTGGAACTGCCCTGTGCGGTCGTGGATATTGAGGACAATACCCCGATCTATATTTACAGTACCATCAATATGTACTGCTCGTCTCTGGATATCAATGCAATCGTCAAGGAATACCGGGATGAGGTAGAGAAGGTGCTTATAGAATCTCTTGGAAAGGAAACGACAGATGAAGCAATCGAAGAAGATATTTACCAGACTGTGTCTGAATAACTGGGGCGGCATCACACATAAAGTGCTGGAATTCCATGAGTATGTCAATTTGTTCAGTGGCAAAAGTGGTTCGGGAAAATCCACCATTATGGATGCCATACAGATTATTTTGTATGGAAGCCTGTCCTCCGCATTTTTGAATAAAGCGGCGGACGACGCCAAAAATAAGCGAAGCGTCTTAAGCTACCTGCGGGGCGAGCAAAAAGACGGTACGGCCAACCGCGACCAGCAGGATTTTTATTCTCATCTGGTTCTGGAGATTGAAGATACGGGGCTGCATATAAATACCTGTATCGGTATCTCTTTTGAGGTGGGAAGAGGCGATACGGATCTGAAGAAATATGAATTTTTCAGCCATTCCGGGAAGATACCGGAATCGGAATATCTTACCGAGGGCAGGGTGCCTTTCTCCTGTGAACAGATGCGGAAATTCGTAGCCTCCTGGGAAAAGTCCAGAGATAACCGTGGAAAAGGGAATGTAAACCGGACTTACCCTTCGAAGGAATCTTATCTGAACAGTCTGTATGACGTGATTCTGGGCTATATTGATGGGAAACGTTTTGTGACCATGGAAAAAAGTGCCATCGCCCTGAAAATGACCAATGGAACCGGTACATTTATCCGGGATTATATGTTTCCAAAGAGCACGGAGGGAACCATTGAGAAGATCAGTGAACAGCTGGGCGCTTACCGGGATATTAAGGAGCGCATCGATGATATAGAAAAGCGCATCGGCATGTTGGATGAAGTACATGAGCGGCATATGGAATGTCTGCTGAATCAGACCGACATCATCCGCATGGAGACGCTGATCCGCTGCGTGGATATTGAAGATATGAAGACCAAACTGGAGGTCTGGGAGCAGGATCTTGCAGCAATCGAAGAAAAAATTGTGGAAAACGAGAACCACAGGACTGGGCTTGTGCAGGAGCGGGAAGTAAAAAGCAGCGATCTGGTGGAGGTAAAGGCCAATCTGGATTCTACGGATTATGGAGAAAAGAAAAAGCGTCTCCAGGCCATGGAAGATACTATTAAACCGCTGGAAGGACAGAGCAGAGAGTGGCGGAAATTAGTTTCGGATCTGCAATTATGGGAGACAGATGATGTGGTTACGGATTATGTGGGTAATCCGGCGCTGCATTTGATCGAAGAATTTCGAAAGGGGCAGATTACAGAGGAATCCTGCGAGGAACTGCGCAGACTGCTGAAGGAAGCCCGAGAGAATGTTGAGGCGGAACTGACGGATGTGAATCAGCAGAAGAAAGAAATCCGGCAGCAGTGGGAAGAAAAAAAGGCGTGGGCGGATGACATTCGAAATGACCGGAAGCCCTACCGTGCGTCTTTAAAGGAAGCCAGAAGCAAGCTATCCCAGCGGCTCAGTGACCAGTATGGAAGAAGCATTAAAGTGTATGTTTTCGCGGATCTTTTTGACGTGGTGGATGAACAATGGAAGAATGCTATCGAGGGAAGAATGTCCAGAGTCAAACATTCTCTGATCACCGAGCCGGCTTTTGCCCACGACGCGGCTATTTTATTCCGGAAAATGAAGCAGTATGAGGATGTGGACTTGATTAATTCTGCGGCCATTGTTGCGGATCAGCCGGCGGTTATGGCAGGTGCGCTCTATGAAGCGGTGGAGACAGACCAGAAATTTGCAGATGTCTGCCTCAAGCGTTATCTGGGAAGAATCATGAAATGCCATTCCGTGGAAGACCTGGAGCAGGTGCGGGACGGTGTTACGCCAGACTGTTATTCTTACAGCAATTATATGTTCAGCCATCTCAGGGAGAAGAGTTATACCAGAGATGCGTGCATCGGCCGTAAGGTTTCCAAGGCGAAACTGGCGCAGCTGGATGCGGATATTGAAAAACTGGGGAAAGAACTGAGTGAACTGGTGGAGATGGCTTCTCGCTTGCAGGCGGCTTATGGATTTGAAAGCCTGAACCGGGAGACGGAAACTATGGTGGAATTATCCTTTGCCCAAAGGGAACTGGATAAAAAACTTACAGAGAAACGGAAACTGGAAGCGATTATCGAAAAACTGGAAAACGGTGAGATTGCGAAGCTAAAGGCCCAGAAGGAAGAGCTGGAAGAGCGGATCCGGGTACTGGACAGAGAAATCGAAGACTGTAACAGTATTGCCAAGGAAGACAACAAAGACAAGGGGCGTATGGAAGACCGCATTGCCAACGGCAAGGAAAAGCTTGAGGAGAATTTGCAGGGATATACTGCAAATGAGAAAATCGAGCAGGAGGTAAGCCAGGCACTTAAAAGGCAGTCTGGAAACGCGTATAAAGCAGCGAAACAGCGGGAACTGGACGAGAAAAGGAGTCAGGAGGAGGAAAATACAGATCGCCTTGGTAATGCGCGGTCAAAATTTAATAAAGCGTATCCATCCTTCGGGTTTACTGGTCTTGAGCGAAAAAACACCTGTTATGATGATCTGCTGGAGAAATACAAGAATGATTTTGAGCCAAAATACCAGAAGGAATTCGACGACCAGTGCGCCATGGTGCACAAGAGCCTGCGGGATAATGTGATCGCATCCATCCACGGGGAAATCAAGGCGGCTATGCGCCATCGGGACGAGATCAACCGTCTCCTGCGCAGCATCAGCTTTTCCGACAGCACCTATCAGATCGAAGTAAAGAGATCCGATACGGAGACGGGGCAGTTCTACGAGATGCTTATGGCGAAGGAATTGGACAGCAAGGTTTCCGATAATAAGGGCTTTGATGG
The DNA here is from genome assembly GCA_028692975.1 of Lachnospiraceae bacterium. Classification (GTDB taxonomy): domain Bacteria; phylum Bacillota; class Clostridia; order Lachnospirales; family Lachnospiraceae; genus JALENY01. The sequence goes on along the minus strand of JAQUWF010000044.1, from coordinate 12,246 downwards.
ACAGATGAGCTTTGGGGATGAGCCGTTTCTGGAGAAGTACCAGCAGCAGATTGATTTGTTGACAGAGAAATTCACCCCTGCAAGGCGGGAGGATGACGAGAAGATTATAAATTACAAGAAAAAAGAGATGGAGAAATTCGCGGATTACCGGAATTATTTATCTTTTAGTATGTATGAGCGTGTGGTGGACGAGACTGGGCTGGAGCACAAAAATTATGTGGACGATATGGCAGGAAGAGACTCCGGCGGCGAGGGGCAGAACCCCAAATATGTGGCACTTCTGGCCGGTTTCGCCATGCTTTACATGCAGCAGAGCAACCGTGACTCCCGCATCCGTCTGGTGCTTCTGGATGAAGCATTCTCCAAGATGGACCAGGAGCGAAGCGAAGTCTGCCTGAAATACGCGAGAAAACTGGAATTGCAGCTCATCGTCTGCGTGCCGGACGAGCGCCTACAGTCTCTCATAAGAAATGTGGACAGCGTATACGGATTCCGCCGCTATAAGAACCAAACGACCATGATGCACATTGACAAAGGCAGATATTTAGAGATGCTGGAGGGAAGTGATGGGGATGAAAAAACATAACCAACAGTTAATTTTATTAATCAAAAGATAACGGATATTCACTTGTTGAATGCAGGGGCCTTTGTTATGCTATAGGTAACAAAGGCCTTTGTAATTTGCGCGAGGAGCGATAGGAGATGTAACAATGAATATTGGTGAGACTATTCGAAAGAATCGTAAGATGCAGAATCTGACGCAGGAGCAGGTGGCGAATCGGCTGGGGGTTTCGGCTCCGGCGGTGAATAAGTGGGAAAACGGCATGAGTTATCCGGATATTATGCTGCTGGCACCGTTGGCGAGGCTTCTGAAGATTAATATTGACACGCTGCTGTCTTTTCACGAGGAACTGTCGGAAATGGAGATTGGACAGTTTATCAATGAATTATCGGAAGAAGCGTATTCGGCTGGGTTTGAAGAAGCATTCCGCCATGCTGAGGAAAAGATAAGAGAATATCCAAATTGTGAGAAATTGATTTTGTGGACGGCACAGGTGATGAATGGATCCTTGATCATGAATGGGAATGACCTGGCGGAAAAGCAAGTGTATGAAAATAAAATCCTTTCCTGGTTTGAAAAAGTCATGGTTTCGGAGGATGTGGAACTGGCCAAGGGGGCACAGATCTATCTGACCCAGGATCTTATACGAAAAGAAAAATATGAAGAAGCCCAGAAGATGCTGGATAAAATACCGCCGCTGGGGTTCGACAAGAGAAGTGCCCAGATCCAGGTGTATGAAGGTCAGGGGGATTACGAATCTGCGTATCGGACGCTGGACGAGATGCTGTACCAGAAGAGTACGGAGATAAATACGGTTTTGATGCAGGATATATCTATTCTGTGCAGGCAGAAAAAGTATGAAGAAGCCTTATCTTATGCACAGTTGATGGAAAAAGTGTCAGAATTGTTTGGGGTGGGCTCTTATATAAAGCATGCGGCGTATTTTTCTATTTATGCAGATATGGGAGACAAGGAAAAGGCATTGGACAGTCTGGAAGCCATGTTTGATGAGTTCGACATTAAGGGAAAGACAAAGGAATCAAACTTATACAAACATATGAAGTTCAAAGAAGATGATGCCGGCGTTGAGAAGATGAAGGGAATGATCCTGAAATCTTTTGATATGGATGCATCCATGGATTTTATACGGGAAGAACCACGGTTTATAAAGCTGAAAGAGCGGATCATCAACCAGGAAAATAATTGAAAGAACGGCCAATCCATAGAAGTAAATGGATTGGCCGTTTTTTTAATGGCAGCTATGGCTTCCGCAGCCGTGGTCACCACAGGTGTGGCCTTCTTCGTGTGAATGGTGATTGCACATGGTGTTTGGATCGTACTGTAATTTGCCCTGCAGGAAAGATGCTACCTGTGCATCTGCGTCTCCGGAAGCACCCGGATATAATTCGATGCCTGCCTCAGCCAGTGCGTTTCTTGCACCGCCGCCGATACCGCCGCAGATCAGGACAGATATATTGCCGTTGAACAGGAAACCTGCCAGAGCGCCGTGGCCCTGTCCGTTGGTGTCAACGATTTCGGAAGAAATGATCTTCCCGTTTTCTACTTCGTATACCTTAAACTGTTCTGTGTGTCCAAAATGCTGAAAAACTTCTCCGTTTTCATAAGTTACTGCGATTTTCATATTGGATTCTCCTTTTCCTTTTTTGATATTGCCGCAGGCTGCATGCTGCTGACACAGTTCATAATTACCACCCTGGATGTGAAGCCGGGTGCCCTCCACGAGAAACCGTGCAAGTTTCTTCCGGGCCTCCGCGTAAAGTGCCTGGATCGTTGCCCGGGACACATTCATCTGGTCGGCGGCTGCCTGCTGGCTGTTGCCTGCGTAATCGATCAGGCGGAGTGCTTCGTATTCTTCAATAGAAAGAAGAATCGTGATGGGGTCCGTATTCTGCTGTTCCGGGTAAAATTTCTGACATCCCGGCATGCGGCATACAAACCGGCTCTTATTTGGTCGTGCCATAAGATAATCTCCTTTGAACTGTGAATCTTCCTACGTGTTCTGATTCTTATTATAACTAATTATTGGCATATGTCAATAATAAAAACAGGAATTGCAAATTAAATTTTTGAATCCATAGTTATTGACACTATATCGCTACAGAGATATAATTGAAACATGACAAGTAGGGGGAGAAATAATATGAAGAAACAATTATTTCACGGATCAACACAGTTAATAGAGGCTCCTCAGTTTGGAAAGGGTGCAAGAACCAATGATTACGGACGTGGATTTTATTGCACGGAAAATGAAGAACTTGCCAAGGAATGGGCGTGCGCTAAAAATACAGATGGCTATGTGAATCAATATGAACTGGATTTAGAGGGATTAAATATATTGAATCTAAATGACGGAACGTACAGTATCTTAAACTGGCTTGCACTGCTGACAGAAAATAGAACTTACTGGGAAAAGGGAAGTATCTCAGAGCAGGCGAAAAAATATCTGCATGATTATTTCCTTCTTGACCTGGCTGGGTATGATATTATTATTGGATATCGGGCAGATGACTCTTATTTTTCCTTTGCTCAGGATTTTGTTTCGAATACAATATCCATGAATCAGTTATCTGAGGCAATGCGGCTTGGAAAATTGGGCGAGCAGATTGTATTGAAAAGTGAAAAATCCTTTGATCAGATAACCTATGTTTCAAGTGAAATGGTGGCCAGAGATGAATATTTTGTGAAAAAGAACGCCAGAGATAAAGCAGCCAGACGTGAATACCGCAAGGGAAAAACGGTTGGAGCAGATATCAATGATATTTTTATGCTGGATATTATGAGAGAAGGTATGAAAGATGGAGATGCACGCTTACGATAGAGATTATCTGGAAAATGCACAGAAAAATCTTGGAAATATGATGGATTATGCGGTGAATACCTGTGAGATGGATGGAGATGATTTCTTTGGTATGTTTATTGTATCCGGTGCGGCAGGGGAATTTGGCAGAGGGAATCCAGTGTTTGTCGTGGGAATGACCGGGTGCGAGTTGACAAAATATGCAGCAGAAAAGGCGGGTCTGGATTTTACAGAATTTCCTGATGAATTATATCTGGATAAGTCGCCGGAATATTGGTGCGGATGGGCATTGGCATATTATCAATGGCTCAGGGCAAAATCATTCGAAAGAATTATAAATGCAGTATCTATCCAAAATCTGCTGCGTATGTATACCACATTACATGAGACGGATATTCAGAAATTTGTGGAAGTCATGGATGAAAAAATAAATTCTTTTTATACGGACACAAATTTAAAACGAATCCGCACACATGCGGGATATTCCCAGAGTGAACTGGCGAAAGAGGCGGGTGTTTCTCTGCGGCAGATTCAGTTATTAGAACAGAGACAGCGGGATATTAATAAAGCGCAGGCAGGAAGTGTCATGCGGCTTGCCCGGGCGCTGGGCTGTGAAATCGAGGATTTGCTGGAATAAATGAAAGGGCGACGTATGAATAAAAATGATGTTTGGATGATATATGGCACGGAATATAAGGAAATGACGAAGCGGATACTGGAGGCGTCGGATCTGAGCGAGATGATTGCGGACAAAGATTGCAGGATCGGGATCAAGCCCAATCTGGTCTCTCCGTCGGAGGCATCTTACGGTGCCACGACCCACCCGGAAGTGGTTGCGGGGATTATCGAGTACCTGAGGGAACATGGCTGTACACAGATAGTTATGCTGGAAAGCTCCTGGGTTGGGGATAAAACCTCGGATGCGCTGCTGGTATGTGGATACGATCGGCTGTCGGAGCAGTATGGCGTGGAATTTCTGGATTTGCAGAAGGACGGCAGCAGGATTTATGACTGCGCGGGTATGGATATCAACATCTGCGATGAGGCGAAGAAACTGGACTTTCTGATCAATGTGCCAGTACTGAAGGGGCATTGTCAGACGAAAATGACCTGTGCCCTGAAGAATATGAAAGGGCTGATCCCGAACAAGGAGAAACGGCACTTCCACAGTATGGGGCTGCACAAGCCCATCGCCCATCTCAATACAGGTGTTCACCAGGACTTTATCGTGGTGGATAATATCTGCGGGGATCTGGACTTTGAGGATGGCGGGCATCCCGTACAGATGGATCGGATCATGACTTTTGCTGACCCGGTGCTCTGCGATGCGTTCGCCTGCCGTATGCTGCATTATACGAAAAAAGATGTGCCATATGTGGAACTGGCGGAAAAACTTGGCGTGGGGTCTGCGGATATTGCACATGCGAAGATGCATAATCTGAATGAGCAGGATAGGGCGGTGAGGAAAAATGCCCGGGAAATCCTGCGGAGTGAGAGAAAAATCGTGGCGGTAAAAGATACGGTGCAAGAAGTGGAGTCCTGCAGCGCCTGTTATGGCAGTTTGATCCCCGCACTGGACCGGTTAAAGGAAGAAGGGCTGCTGGATCACCTGACGGACAAGATTTCCATCGGTCAGGGTTATAGAGGAAAGAGCGGGAAACTGGGAGTGGGAAGCTGCACCAGAGAATTTACATTCAGCTGCAAGGGCTGCCCGCCAACGGAAGAGGAAATCTATAATTTCCTGAAAGGGTATATAGCGGAGGCGTAAACATGTTTTTTTCTTATAAGGACACAAGGATTTACTATGAAGAATATGGACCGGAGCATGGACAGGCCATGATTCTGCTCCATGGAAATGGAGAGGATCACACGTATTTCAGGTATCAGATCGCACATTTTCAGGAACGGTTCCATGTGTATGCCCTGGATACCAGAGGGCATGGCAGGAGCACCCACGGAAAGCGGACGCTGGATTTTGATCTGCTGGCGGAGGATGTGCATGCCTTTGTGCTGGAAAAGGGGCTGGAGCATCTGATCTTGCTTGGTTTTTCCGATGGGGGAAATATAGCTATCGCCTATGCGCTGCATTACCCGGAGCAGGTGGACAGCATGATCCTAAACGGCGCGAATCTGTGGCCGGAGGGTATGGAGCGTCATGCGTACCGTTCTACAGTGCGTGGATACCGGATACTGGAAGCACTGGCACAGCATTGGAAAAAGGCACAGCGCAAGTTAGAGGTATTCGGACTCATGGTTCACCATCCACATTTTACGCTGGAGGAACTTGGGACGCTGCGCATGCCGGTATTGGTTATTGCCGGAGAACATGATATGATACAAGAAAAGCATACACAGGCGATTGCCAGGGCATTGCCCAACAGCCGCCTGGTTATTATGAAAAAGGCAGATCATTTTTGTGCCAGGAAATGTCCCGTGCGGTTTAACCGGCTGGTGGATCAGTTTTTAAAGAAGGTGAGGAAGACAGATGAATGAGGACTACAGATTAACACCCGGAAGACGTATTGCTGAAAATATTGCCATTGCAGGACTTATTGTGCTTGCAGTATGTGCCGTGATTGCGGCGGTATTTCATTTTGCAGGCATGGAAATATTTATGTATGGGCCGTTGGAAATCAACCACACCATACAGATCGTGCTGGCCATTATACTGATCATAATCAGCTGGCGCGTTTATCTGCGTCACCGCTGGGCGTGGATAGCCAGTCTGGTGATTTTGATCGCCGGCATGATACTTGACTTTATGGCGATCAAGCATCCCTTACATATTGTGTTATTGGTGGCGGAAGCGGCTGCATTTGTGGTGCTTCTCGTATGCCACAAAGATTTCTGCAGAAGTGCCTCCAGAGGAAGCGTGCGGAAACTTTCGGCACAGGAGAAGGATAAGGTGCGCAGACTGGTGTGTAAATATGGGCAGAATCCAGGATCTTATCTGACGCTGGAAGAAGACAAGTCCATTTATTTTGGACAGAAGGTGGAAGGCGTGATCCCTTACGGTATCGTAGGTGATGTCATGGTGGTAAACGGTGATCCTATCTGCGCACCGGAGAATTTTGAAAAATTACTGACGGAATTTCATCAGTTCTGTGATAAAAATATTTATAGTTGTGTGTTCTTAAGCATTACCGATGCATTTCTGCCAATCTATAAAAAGATGGGCTATGGAACGGTAAAATGTGGGGAAGAGCCACAGTTTGATGTACAGGGATATTCCCTCAAGGGCGGCAAGGCGGCCAAGGTGCGTGCGGAATACAATCATGCAGTCAAGGCAGGTGTGACCGTTTTGGAATATGCACCTACAAAGCAGAAGGACCCTGCCATTGAGGCGGAATTCGACCGGATCACCAACGAATGGCTGGATGGGAAGAAGAGCGGAGAACTGGTATTTACGCTGGGAAATGTAGGATTTGATGCGCCTATGGACAAGCGCTATTTCTACGCATTGAATGAAGCAGGAAAACTGGTGGGATTCGTCGTGTACGTTCCTTTTGGCGGCATGACCGGATATATGGCAGACGTGACGAGACGTTCCAAGGACGCACCCCGTGGCGTCATGGAGATGATCAATGTGACGGCCATCGAAAAGTTCAGGGAAGAGGGCATCGCCTGGCTGAGTATGGGGCTGGCACCGCTGGCGCATATGGATGAGGGCGAGGATAAGGATGAACTGGCAAGCAAATTGCTGGGTTATGTCTATGAGCACTTGAATGGATTTTACGGATTCAAAGATCTGTTCCGTGCCAAAGAAAAATACAATCCAACCGTGTGGAAGCCGGGCTATTTTGCATTTGATCCCAAGGTCATCACCCCGGATATCGCCTATGCGGTTGTGGCAATCCAGAATCCCCGCGGCGTTATGGATTATCTGAAAGGATTCTTCCATAGCCACAAAAAGATGCCGGAACTAAAGCCGGAGCAGAAAAAAGAATTGCAGAAGAAACAGGAAAACATGTCAGCAAACAAGGAGGAAGAATCATGAGAACAATCAAAGTAGAAACATTAACAAGGGACGCTTTCGCACCATTTGGGACCTATTATGATATGGCAAATCCAGAGGGATATTCCTTGAACGGCCCGCTACACCGCTTTTTCCCGGACCGCATGAGCGAATCCTATAACACGAGAGTTGGATTTTCACCAATCCTGGTTAAAAAGCCTGCGGAAATGAAGATTACCCAGGTGGAATATCATACGACTACACCGGAAATGATACTTCCCGTGAATGATGACATGATTCTCCACGTAGCCCCGGCATCAGCCGGAACCCCTGTCCCGGAGCTTACCAAAGCCTTTATGGTACCGAAGGGGACGCTGGTGAAAGTGAATACCGCCGTATGGCATCTGTGCCCCCTGCCGGCTCAGGTGGATGAACTCCAGGCATTGATCATACTGCCGGAATGCACGTATGCCAATGATTGTACAGTTGTGGATTTGAAAGAGGAAGAGCAGTTTTTGGTGGTGAGGTAAAACGGTTTAGAAATTAATAATGGATCACGGTATGTAAAAGACGGTTCTTCCGCTTCGCCAAAAGGCGTGGCAGGAGAACCGTCTTTGTTATGACTGGAAGGTCTGCTTTGCTTCGGAAATTTTCTTTTCTTCAGCGGGTGGTGTGGGATAAAATCCTTTTTGAGACATCATGCGGAAAATCTGGTCCTGTATGTTGTGCTCATCGTTTAGGATTTTCATCATGACTGAGCGGACATTTTCGTGTGCACATTCATTGGAAAACAGGTTGTAGTTGTCGGTGGCATATTTGGCAGTTGCCAATCCATCCCCGAGAATTTCTTTTTCTGTAAAATTTTGATCCTTCATTTTTCCTCCTTAACCTAACAATGCATACAGGGAATTAAAGTGCTCCTGATGCCGCTGGGATATTTCGCGAAATTTTGCGCTTGTTTCCGGTTCCGTTGTCATCTGAGCCAAAAGCTGATACTTCTTGACCAGCAGTTGTTCCTCAGAAAGCCCATCCTTAATCAGGGACAATTCCTTTTCTGATAATGTTTCCATGGTTACCTCCTTATGATAATTATCTGATTGCCTTTATAGTATTACCGCGTTTGCGGAAAATATGAGTGCTGTTGCAGAAAGACGATGACGTGGTCTGAGGGTGGTGCTGCTGGCCGTAAAAAAATTGTGTTGCGAGGACTGAAAAATGCTGCATCTCATACTTTGGGTGGATGACAAATTCCGATGGAGTTTGGTATACTGAATTGCTATGTATAAAGACAAGGGAGGCGGCGCAGAATGGAAAACTGTCAGCCTGTTATTGCGTCCGCGCCGCCACCGCCAGGGCTTTTTGCTATTGTTTAAATGAATAATTATATGCGACCTTTTGTTAGGTCTCCAAAATAACATCTAGGAGGAAAACATGAAGAAAAAGTTTTTAAGAAGGAATTTTTTTAGAAAGGCAACATCCTGTCTGTTGGCGGCAACGCTGACATTCACTACCCTGGCTGCCCCGGTGGCTGCAGAGATGCAGCCGGAAACCGGGGTTGAGGCGGTGGCGGAACAGCCAGCCCCTGAACCAGCGGCAGAGCCGATCACCCCAGAGACGGTGGTAGAGCCTGCTACCCCAGAGACAGAGCCCGAGACGGCCACAACAGAACAGGCCACCGAGCCGACACTGGAACCTACCCCGGAGTTAAGCCCGGCGGCACAGGACGAGCCGACCGCCCAGGTGGAGGCCCTTGAGGGCAACGACGATGTCGCGCTGTTTAGCGCTACCGCCGGGGCTTTTACGGTTGACGGCGGCGAAGTGAACACCGATTATACTTATGCCGACGGCGTTTTGACGGTCAAGAGCGACAAAGCATTGACCATCGCAGACACCAACGCCGAAACCATCACCACCGACCGCATTGTGGTGGAAAAAGGCGTAACAGCCAACATCACCCTAGGCGGGGTGAATATTTCCACAAGCACCGACTCTGGCACTGGCTCTGCGTTTGATATTCCGGCCGGTGCCACGGTGAATTTGACCCTGACGGGCACGAACACGCTGTTTACCGCGGAAGATGAGATGGCGGGCCTTCACCTGCCGAAGGGCGCAACCCTGACCATTACCAAAGAGAGCACCGGCAGCTTGGAGGTTACCAGCGGCTTCGGTGCTGCGGGCATTGGCGGCAACAGTAGTAGAAGTAACGAGATTCGCTCCGAAGACGGCGGCACAATCACCATCGACGGCGGCACGGTAAAAGCTACTGCGCGCGAATATCAGGGCAGCACGGGCGCGGGCATTGGCGGCGCCAGTAACGCTTATGGCGGCCCCACCGGCGCAGGTGGTAAGGTTACCATCAACGGCGGCAGCGTCACGGCCAGCAGCACCTCTAGCGCGGGCATTGGAGGCGCCGACAACAGTGCGGGTGGCGAGGTTACCATCACCGGCGGCACCGTCACGGCCAGCAGCACCTCTGGCGCGGGCATTGGCGGTGGCGAAAACGGCGCGGGCGGCGAGATTACCATCGACGGCGGCACCGTCACGGCCGACAGCACCGGCCACGGCGCGGGCATTGGCGGTGGCGAAAACGGTGCAGGCGGTAAGATTACCATCAACGGCGGCACCGTCACGGCCAACAACACCGAGGCTGGCGCGGGCATTGGCGGCGGCTACACCGGTGCGGGTGGCGCGATTACCATCACCGGCGGCACCGTCACGGCCAGCGCCACCAATGGCGCGGGCATTGGCGGCGGCTACAATTACACCGGCACTCCCGGCACCACCACCATCACCGGCGGCAACATCAAGGCCAGCGGCAAAAGCGTCGCGATTGACGCCCCCACTGACGGCACGAATGCCCTCATCCTCTACACCCTCACGGTGGGCGACCCTGCCGTGGCGGCAGACGCCGTGGTGACCGCGTTTACGGCGGGTGAGAACACCACCTATGGCGTAAAGGACGTAAAAACCATGGCCGAGGGCAAGCTGTATGTTTACCTGCCCGATGGCCAAACCGAAGTGAGCGCCACGGTGAACGGTAAGATGTATACCGGCACTGTTGACGCCGCCACCAACACGGCGACGCTGGCCCTTTCCAAAACGAGCCTTGCCGTAATCGGCGGCGTAAAGGGCACCGATTATACTTATCAAGGCGGCGTTGTGACGGTTTTGACCGACACCGCGTTGGCCATCTCCAACAACGACCCCGAAACCGTCATCACCGACCGAATTGCGGTGCAAAAAGACGTAAAAGCCAACATCACGCTGGACGGGGTGAATATTTCCACCACCACCGGCTCTGCGTTGGATATTCCGGCGGGTGCCACGGTGAATTTGACCGTGACGGGCACGAACACGCTGGTTACCGGGGAAGATGAGAAGGCGGGCCTGCACCTGCCGGACGGCGCAGCCCTGACCATTGCCGAAAGCAGCACCGGCAGCTTGGAGGTTACCAGCGGTGAAGGCGCCGCGGGCATTGGCGGCAACGGTGCCCCCTATGGGAGCGCCTCCGAGACCGGCGGCGCGTTGACCATTGACGGCGGCACGGTAACCGCTACGGCAACCACAATCATGTCTAGTGGCAGGTCGGGCGCTGGCATTGGCGGTGCCAGCAACCTTTATGGCGGCAAAGCCGGCGCGGGTGGTACGGTTACCATCAACGGCGGCAATGTGACGGCCAACAACGGCAGCACCGGTGCGGGCATTGGCGGCGGCTCCAAAGGTGCGGGCGGCAAGGTTATCATCAACGGCGGCACCGTCACGGCCAGCGGCGAATCCGGCGCGGGCATTGGCGGCGGCTACCAAGGTGCGGGCGGCAAGGTTACCATCACCGGCGGCACCGTCACAGCCAGCGGCGGCTCCGGCGCGGGCATTGGCGGCGGCGACCAAGGTGCGGGCGGCGAGGTTACCATCGACGGCGGCACCGTCACAGCCAGCGGCGGCTTCGGCGCGGGCATTGGCGGCGGCTACGAAGGTGCGGGCGGCGAGGTTACCATCGACGGCGGCACCGTCATGGCTACCGGCGTCTCCTATGGCGCGGGCATTGGCGGCGGCTACACCGGTGCGGGTGGCGCGATTACCATCACCGGCGGCACCGTCACGGCCAGCGCCACCTATGGCGCGGGCATTGGTGGCGGCTACACCGGTGCGGGCGGCAAGGTTACCATCACCGGCGGCAACGTCAAGGCCAGCTCCATCACCGGCACGCCCCAAAATGGCACGGGCGAGGGTGCGCTCCCTGTTTACAAAGCGACCTTCACCGAGCCTGCGGGCAACCCCAGCAAGCTGCTTGCCATCACCAAGGCGAATGGGGCGGCTTACACCTATGATTTGAGCAAATCCACCGCCCTTGACGGCGGCAACTGGTACGTTTACCTGCCCGCGGGTGCGGCCACGTGTACCTATAATCCCGGCGAAGCGATCGAAACCTACGGCGCTACCGTGGTAGAGGAGGGAACAGCGGCCTTTGTCAAAAAAGAGGTCGCCGCCGCCGTTACCATCGGCAGCGCAACCACCAGATACTTCGACTTTGAAGAGGCACTCGCCGCGGCGAACAGCGCGACGGAAGCTGCCACCCTCACCCTGTATCAGAACGTGACCAAAGACAGCAACGCCCCGGCAAGCTGGCCCATCACCTTCAGCGGCAGCAAAGCAATCACGCTGGATTTGAACGGCAAAACCATTGACCGCGGGCTTACCACGGCCACCGATAACGGCAACGTCATCAAGGTTAATGGCAACGACCTGACCTTGAAGGACAACAGCGCGGAAAAAACCGGCAAAATCACCGGCGGCAACACAACGACCGATGGTGGCGGTGTTTACGTTTCAAGCGGCAGCACCTTTACCATGCAGGGTAGCACCATCACCGGCAACACTGCGAACTACGGTGGTGGCGTTTGTGGACAGGGG
>JAQUWF010000154.1 GCA_028692975.1 Lachnospiraceae bacterium | reverse complement strand
GATAACACAAGAAGGTACTGGATAAAACAATCTGCCGCATAATGCATCAGAATAATTTATCTAGTACCTTCTTTTAATTTGCATGAAAACATAAAAATCTGAGGCACATAAAATGCCGAATAACAGAATATACAAAAAAAGTAATTCTTTCAGACGATGGAGATGTTCCTGTAAAAAAGATTTATGACAAATATATGAGTTATTATAAAATCGATGACAGAGGAGCAAAATGGTTACGACATGCGATTAAAACTCCTTATGCATTGAAGCTGGTATGTGAACTTTATGAAGGGGAGAATATAGATAAAATTGGCCGAACGGATATCACAGTGTCAAATTTATTAAAAGCAAAATTAGATGTACTTGATCAAGAATTTAAAAAGATAGCAGGATTCGAGGATAATATTTATGATCAAATTGTAAAAAGTGTCTTGCTGAAAATAAATGAGCTATTTGAACAACAAGAGGAGGTAACAAGAACTCAAATAAAAAATAATTTGAGACAATTGGGTATTTGTAATTATTTGGGCGAAAAAGGTATAAATGATATTCTGGATTTTTTAGAAAAACATTCTTTTTTGCAGTCATACCAGAAATGTGCAAAAAGCTTTTTTGAGGAAAGTGAAACAATATATTTATCGGGCACACAGCCAGTATATGATTATATTAAGGCGCTAAGAATGTTCGAAAAAAGTAAGTACTCGGATGAGCTAGAATTGGATAATCAAGTATTAGATAATACAGGAGCACTGCAAATGTATTCCGTTATGATATTAGATTGTTACGGTGAGTTATTATGGAATAATAAGTCATGCCAGGAAAGTTTGTATGAAGGAGAATTGTTTGAAATTGTTGCCTTTGCATTGATAAATGTAAATACAACAATTTCAGATAAGTATGCAGGATGGTTAAAAGATATAATGAGTCAAAATGCATATGCTTTGTCTTTAGCTGTAAACAAAATCATTTTTCCGTTAGCTAGAAATAAAGAAAGTGCTTTAGGAAGCATGTTATTAGATGAATGCTTAAGGACATATGATAAACCGGCAGAAAGGGATGTTATATGGTCAATTCCATCTGGACTCCGTGGAAATAGAGATTCTGTTTGGGTTCGGTATGAGGATATTGATTATTTTAATGAGGTATACGAATTAGAGAATACAGATTGTTTTTACGGCATGCCATTGATATGGGCTTGGGGGTTAACATCAGTTGATAACAGGCAAAGAACAAAGGTAAGGCAGGAAATTACTAAATGGGGAATTACATGTCCGGAAGAATTTTTTAAATTGTTTGAGCATTTTTCAGATATAAATGACATACAGGTTAAAACTGATTTTTTTGCAATTGCTATGTCGATAACATATGTATGTAGAAAAAATCATCATTTTTTGAAACTGATTTCCAGATGGATAATGACTAATGTTTTTCTGTATAAGGAAATTAGAGGAATTTATAATGCGGCAATTAGATATTATTCAAGAGCTATTATAGAATGTGCTTTTTCGGAGAAAATAATTTCCGATAAGCAAATAAGTAAATGCCGGCCGCCATATAGAAAAAACACCTGTTTTTTGCCGTTTGCACCAGAAGCAACAAATGGAAATAGGATGGGCGGATATAGGATGATGGATTACGATTTGTCCAGATATGTATTGTGCGATCCAATAGATAGAATGTTTCTGGGAAATAGATTTCATAAAGATAAAATTGAATCTATTATAGAGAAATACAGAAAAAAGTATTCTTTACTAGAGTTGACCAGTGAAAAGTGGATTTTAGGCATTGCATTCGGGTATATAAAAGACGCTGGGTGGAATGATTTAATCTTTTATGGCAAACCAAATGGAGAACAAGCAGGAGAAATATTAGGTTTGGATGTTGCAATAAACCGAAGATTTGGAGCTGCTACTCACGGAAGTATGAGTCAAATTATGACAATTACAGAAAAATACACATGGTGTGCTAAAATGGAGTTGTTGGGTTTCTTGGCAGATCGTGTACCATATTTTAGTTATGAAGAACATGATAAGTATGTAGAGGATTATGGTCAATTAGAGGATTATGTTAATCCATACCAGGAATTGAGACAGATTGATGTTGATAAGGTGATGGAAGAAACTGAGTGGTTACTACCAGAAGAATTAACACCATCGATTAGTGGGTGTTCTAATAATGCCCTTGATATAAAAAAGTGGTTAGATGAATCTCCGACACCGAATTTCGATAAATGGATTAATATTCAAGAGGGTGAATTAACTTTATTTGGGTCACATTGCGTAAGTAATGACATCCAAGGAGTCACAACAATGATGTGGATATCATCTGGTTTAATAAAAGCAAGATCAATAGGATCATTAATCAAGAAAACGAAAAACAGGGAGTTTGCTGTAGGGATGATAAATGCAGGGGAGGTGTTGGCTTATCCAACTGCAGATTGTTATATTTCACCACTTGAGGTATGTTGGTTTGATTGGAAAGAAGAACATGAATCTGGTATCATCTATGGAAACAATCTGTTGTTGAAAAATGTCACAAGATGTACCTGTGATATGCAAGAAAGCGGTGAAAACGAGTATGAAATTCCATCAAAGAAAGTGCGAGAATTAATGGGGATTATTAGTGGAGATGGATATCATTATTACAACAATAAGGGACTAGAAATAGCAAAATATCGAGATGCTGGTGAACGTTATGGAGATAATCAACATATGCTTTTAGTTAATAAAGATATTTTTTACCAAAGAACATTTGAAATAGGATTGCAACCAGTGTGGATTATAAGGGTATTAAAAGAGATTTCGAATAAAGCAAGAGAAAGACTGGACTGTTTTATGGATAGAGATGAGACATATCTGGTCTGGAAAAATAGTACTGGTTGGAAAAAACAAAAGATTGATTGGCAAGATTAACACGCAAGGAGATTAATTTAAAGAAGCACCATCAGAGGCATATTACCTTGATGGTGCTTTCACTTTAGTCTTTTTTATAAAATTCTGTTTCGTATCCATCGGCACGGAGTAGCAGCCCAGGGATCCATTCGGGAGTTCGCCCCATCTGCTGACAGACGGAATCAAGGTTCATGTCTTTTCTGCATTCGATGATCAGCTCATCGTGGACATGACCGCAGATGAAGCAGTGGGCGAGGGTGCGCATGGAGTAGCAGAGGATGTCGCGGCTGATAGCTTGAACGATGTTCTCCACGAACTTCGGACCGTAGGATTCGATGCGTTCCCATTTCTTTGTGGTACCTACTCCCTCATAGGTGACGGATTCGCCACCAAAGCGGTTTTCTCCTATCCGGGGTTTGACATAGACCAGATGCCTGCCGGAGGGCAGGGCGATGAAGAGCATACCACTTTTGCAGATGAAGCGAAGTCCGTGGGTTTCTGTGGTGGTGCGCTGTTTGATAGCTGTTTTGACTGCAGCATCCACGTCCCACCAGAGCAGGGTGATGTTGGGATTTTCTGTGCGCCACAGATCCACCAGTGGCTGCAGTTCGACTTCCTCAAGGCCCATGTCCAGAGCTCCCATGGATTTTAATGCACCTACGGATCCACCATAACCTAATGCAAGTTCTGCAATCTTTCCTTTTTGCCGGAGATGGCCATTTTCACCATGCTTGACTACGGGCACATGGAACATACGGGATGCGGATGCACAGTAGATGTCCCCATTATTCTGGAAGGTGTCGATACGCCATTTTTCTTTTGCCAGGAAGGATAAGACTCTGGCCTCAATAGCAGAGAAGTCACTGACGATGAATTTATATCCGGGCTTCGGGATGAAGGCGGTGCGGATCAGCTGGGAGAGGGTGTCCGGGACATCGTCATACAGCAGGTTGGTGATCTCATAATCACCGGATTTTACCAGGGCACGTGCTTCTGCCAGATCTCTCATATGGTTCTGGGGAAGGTTCTGCAGCTGGATGATGCGTCCGGCCCAGCGCCCGGAGCGGTTGGCTCCGTAGAACTGGAACATGCCGCGGGCTCTGCCGTCGGAGCAGACTGCATTCTGCATGGCCTGATACTTTTTGACAGATGATTTGGCAAGCTGCTGGCGGAGCTGCAGGACATCGCTGATATCTGATGGAACTGTTTTTAAGAGTTCGATGATTGCTTTTTTATCCAGGGAATCTGTCTCTATGCCTTTCCAGGAAAGCCAATCTTTCATCTGAGCGACGGAATTCGGATTTTCCAGATTGGTCATTGATTTCATGGTTGCCATCAGGATAGTTTTGCTGAAGGCATCAAAGCGGATGGCATTTTTGACAAGATTCAGATCCAGTGCAATGCCCCGGTCGTTGATCTCCTGGTCCAGATGGTATTCGTCCCAGATGAAGTCCGGGACTGGATAACGGGAGAGACGGTGCTGGATGGACATTTCCACTTCTACATCACGTTTGTTATAGAATTTGAAGGTGTCCCATTTCTCCGGATCGTGTTCCGGAAGATTGCGGGTGCGTCCGCTGTTTGTTTTGGTGGGAGCGCAAGGCTTGCAGAAGTAGCGGATCAGCGCCTTGCCTTCCTTCATTTTCTGATCTTCCAGTTTCAGGACTGTACCGACTCCTTCCAGTGAGAGTGGCAGTCCCATACAGGCGGACCAGACTATGGAGCATTTCCAGGAGGCTGGATCCAGATAATGACGAACGGTGTCTTCCGGGATGCTGTAGGTGCAGAAGTGTTCCGGATGGTAGCGGTGCAGCCAGACGGAGAGGAAGATGCGCTCAAATGCGGCATTGAAGGCCCATTTGGTGACGGCGGGATCAGAGAGAGCAGCCAGGATCTCTTCTGGTATCTGTTCGCCCTGCGCCAGATCGATGACTGTGACGGATCCGCCATTGACTGAGTAACCGAAGAGCAGGACTTCGGCATCCGGGGACTCTGCATATTTGTAGACTCCGCATTTTTGCAGGTCAACGCTGCTATAGGTTTCGATATCGATGGATAATTGCTGGATTGTTTCCTTCTTTTGCATGGATTTTCTCCTTTATCATGAAAAAAGTGGCAGGGATTAAAGCCCTGCCACCAGTATTTACAGGTGTCTGTTATTAGGAAAGATAATCATCATCCTCTTCGGTGGCGAAGTCTTCTTCTGCTCTGGATTTGCCGCCCAGCGGTTCACCATCACGAATCTTCTGCAGGTTATTGAGACCGCAGGCAATGCCGCGGTTTCCGTTGCTGTTGAAGGCATAGAGGTTGATGGATGCACGTCCGTAGACTCCGGAATATACCTCGGAGCGTTCCAGAATCGGCTGACGGTCTGCGTCTACGATACCGGGTGCGGTTCCTGAGTTTGCATTGATGAAGTAGCAGCCGGCATAGACCGGATCATCCGGACGTTCCAGATCGCCGTCTCTTAAAGGCTGTTTCAGTGTGGAGAGAGGCGGAACAGATTTGCCGTTGCCCTTGAGTTTGGATTCACCCTCTTCGTAGGCAGCCTGGATGGCGGCTTTGAT
>JAQUWF010000153.1 GCA_028692975.1 Lachnospiraceae bacterium | reverse complement strand
TATTACATATTAGGGGGCCTTGTATGAATAAAAAAATCATTCTTCTTTCTGTTAGTATTCCGATCCTGCTGATTTTTGTTGGAATGATGCTTTACCGCAATAAGGACATTCGCTGTATCGATACGCCCTGGGAGTGTGGCTATGCCGGGCCGCGGCAGTATTATAGGAATGGGGATGCTTTGTATAAGGACACAATGGAGACTATAAATGGGATTTCTTATGAATTTGATTCGCTGGGCTATGTGATGCAGCAGGATCATACTGGTTTATGGTCTGAGGAAAGTACAAAGAAAATGTATACCGTAAGCACAGAGCCAGGAGCGAAGGAAGATGCAGGTCAGTTGAAGAATATGTGGTACATAATCGACGGGGAAACATATTATTTTGACAAAAATGGGTATATGGTGGCGGATCAGGTGCTGAAAGAAGATGGGTATCTGTTCTATGTGAATGCAGAAGGAAAATTGCAGACAGGAGAATTCGAACATGCCGGGCATAGGTATTTTGCAGATGATAATGGGATAATTCTGTCCCATGGGGAAGCCGTAGGCGATAAAAGGGCAAATGAAAATGGCTGGCTGTTAGAGGGCGATGTGTACGAAGCAGAGGGCTGGCAACCGTGGTTCATATATAATGGAACAACTTATAATCGCTATAAAGGTGCGCATTATTGGGCGGACAATTATGAATTGTTATACACATTACCCAATGTAGATGAAGATGGAGTTATCCAGGGAGAACGTTATTATTTGCTGCAGCCGGGGGATGAAGTGTATCAATCAAAAACAGATAAGTCCATGTATGTGTTGGAAAAACAAACACAATTTTTTTACGAATACGTTTCGTAGACTTTTGGTGTGTGTTTTCAGAATGACAACCTTCAGTAATAATGTATTAACCGTAAAGAAGGCGATAAAGTACGGTCTGGTAGGCAGAAAGCGGTCATGGGACCGTAAAGCAGGCGATAAAGTACGGTCTGAGGTGCGGAAAGTATGCGTGAGGAGAAAGGTGGATCATGCGTATGGAAAAGATGCTTATGATAACTGTTGCTATAATATGCAATTTGCTTTGTTTTGCAGATGTCCAGGCAGCCGAGCTTGAATTGCTGAAAGATAGTTCGGATTATGAGGAAGTATTGAACAGACGATCAATGAAAATGGGACAAAAAGCAATGAGTGGACATGCGGCGCAGTTTATGGATGGGACCAAGGCAGACAAACAACACAGGAGACGTTAAACCAGTGCATTGCAGCGAATGGATTGGAAAATGCTGGATATACATAGGTGTGGCATGTATTGTAGGTGCCGTAGGTATTTGTTATGGTGTGTTTATGAAAAAAAAGGATTCTTCTGTAAAATAGCTAAAACAACAAAATGTGAGCCATAGAGGAGGTCAAATGAAAAAGCAAAAAAAGATAACTGCAATCTGCATTATGATGATAATGTGCTGGAATGTGAATGTGGTATTTGCGCAGACAGAGGTGCTGAGTCTGCCCGTCAATGATCTGGAAACGGCAGTGCAGCCGGAAAACGCAGAGGTTTTGATTTCTGATATGGTTGAGCATTGGAATGATGTGCCGCTGGAAAGCGGGCAGGGCCGGGCTACATTTGCACAGGAGGATATTGACCTGTCGAAAGCGGTAAAGGTGTATGACGATGTTGATGTAGAGAAAGCTGGTTATAGTTGGACTTTACCGGTTTATGTGGGCGACGATACGGTGGAGTTTGGAATAGAAGAAAAGGATAATCATGTATGGTCCATCAGCAGCGTAAGTGCATATGAAAATCAGCATGTGGATTATCAGGATAGATTGAAAACAACGCTGCAAAGTCTGGGGATCGATGGGGAAAACTGCAGATATGCGCTGGTCGTTGGGGTGCAGCCGTTCCGTTCATTTACAGCCATAGGCTTCGAGAGTGAGAAAGCCCGGTATGCGATTCCGCTGAGGGCGACCATTCAAGATGGGGCTGCTTATGAAGGTCTGCAATACCTGAATCCGGCAGGAGCCCAGGATCAGTACCCGGTATATGCTTATGCAGATATATCGCATCAAGGTGGATATGGTCTTCTTATTACCGTGCTGGTGGTAGCAATCGGAGGTATTCTTCTGGCAGGAGGTATTATTATTTGGGTGAGAAAAAAAATTAGATAAAACTAAAATAAGGCTCAAAAAAGCAGTGTCTGTATGCAACAATTCAGTTGTGTATGGACACTGTTTTAATATTGAAGGTAAAAAGGGTTTATTGCTTCTTTACAAATCATGATCATTATGGTACATTGACTTTATTCGTGGCAGGCGTTTCGCCAATTCAGCCACATAATCTCATTTCGGACTTCATTTCGAAGACTCATCCGTTATTGAACAACTAAATACAGGAGGACTATGCAAATGACAACAAATCTGAAGGCTTATTTTCCCATGATCAAAAGCAGGATGGAGGTGCTGAAAGAGATCAATCAAAATGCAGCGCTCCAGGCCGTGTTTAGCAGCTGGGAAAAGGAAAAACAGAAGGAATTCCTTGATTTCTGCACCGGTGTGCGCGGGGTAAAGATACTCTATGATTCCTTTTTCAAGGAAATAGCAAATCCGGAGACGAATCCCCAGAGGCTGGAAGACCTGCTCTCTGTCTTTCTGGGCAGAAAGGTGAAGATCCTGCAGATCCTGCCCAATGACAGTGTGAGGATCGCGGACGAAAGCACGCTGCTCATCACGGAGAAGTCCTGTTCGATACAGGCTTGAAGGTCTGCATCCCCCAGGAATACTTCCTGATTCCCCTTGACATTTTCAAACGCAGCATGCACAATAAACCTATAAGGAACAAGAAGGAAGCGTGGCTGTCCTTCCTGAGCTTTGACGCACCGGAGCGGGTCATCGAGATCATAACGAAGTATCCGGAGTTCAGGCCGATGTATGAGGATGTCTATGGGATATGTCAGAATGTGGAGAGGGTGATGAATATGTTTTCCAAAGAACTGCGGGAAATGGACCGGAACACAGTGCAGTATATGATAGAGGAACAGCAGGAAAAGATTGAGGAGCAGCAGGGGACAATCGAGGAACTGAAAGAAGCGGCGGAAGATAAGGAACGCATTATGGAGTTGACGCTGGTGATGATCGAGCATGGTCAGGCAGATGAGGTGAAGAGGCTGCAGCAGGATCCCGTTTTTCTTCGGGAAATGATTGGAAAATACGGAATAAAATAGTAGGAAAAGATTGAAACAGGACAGAGAACCTCCAAGGAAGATGCGAAAATCTTCTTTGGAGGTTCTTTTAATAGAGAAATAAAAACTCGGAGACCAAAAACCAATCTCAAACATCTAATTTATGTAAAAACAATAAGCCGGCCGGCGGAAGGGGTAAATGAATATATGACAAAGGAAGAACTGGGAAATGTGATTCTTGCTTCGGAAGACCAGATGTACCGCACAGCCCGGTCCCTGTTAGCCAATGATGCAGATTGCGCGGACGCCATACAGGAAGCCATTGTGCAGTCGTTTGCAAAGCTGCACACGTTGAAGCATGACAAATATGCGAAGACGTGGCTGATCCGGATTCTGGTCAACGAATGTTACACGATCATGAGAAAAGAGAAAAAACTGACCTCGCTGGAAGTGGTGCCGGAACAGATTGCTTTTGAGAGGGCAGATTATACAGATCTGTATGCGGCTGTCAGCAAATTGCCGAAGGATATGCGCATTGCGGTGGTCCTGTATTATGCAGAAGAATTTACCGTAAAGGAAATCGCCATGATTGAGGACACCACGGAGAGTGCTATAAAAAACCGATTATTCAAGGCAAGAGCCAGACTGCGGGTAATGTTGGAAGAAAGGGAGGTACAGACGATTTGAGGTTGGAAAAT
The DNA here is from genome assembly GCA_028692975.1 of Lachnospiraceae bacterium. Classification (GTDB taxonomy): domain Bacteria; phylum Bacillota; class Clostridia; order Lachnospirales; family Lachnospiraceae; genus JALENY01. Next base: position 1,608 of record JAQUWF010000153.1, on the reverse strand, counting down.
TTGAAAAATGAAGCGCCGGTTATGCCGGATGATATGCGCAAAATGGTGGAACAGCAGGTAAAGCAGCAGATAGAAAACAATCAAATAGAAACATATAGAAGAAAAAGGGCATCCTGGAAGAAAATGGCTGCCATAGCACTGGTGGCGGTCATGGCAGTGGGGACCACCGTATTTGCGGGGGTACAGTATTATCAGTTGAAAATGGAGAAGGAAGGCCAGTACGGATTGAAGGCAGGTGTAGTGGCAGGGGAGGACGTATCGACCGAAGGTGAGGATGTGATTCCAGAAGAGATTCCCACCTTGTCTATCAAAGCGGGTTATCTGCCGGAAGGTATGGTAGAGGCAGATGATGAATCTGGAAAATATTATTATGCAGCCACACCGTATCAGGGTGGTGTTTCTATGGATATTTTTGCTATGGATCAGGAGATTTCCGCAGAGAATCTGGTACTCAGCGACACGCATGTGACAGATGCAGAACATATAAGCGTTGGTGACAAGCAGGCCATTTACCTGGAACGGACGGCGCAGATCAGTGGGAATGCCGGAAGTGTTGCTTTTAATAAGAAACTATATGTGGTGTATCCGGAATATTGGCAGGTGCTGGAAATCTTCGTTGGCGCAGATGTGACGAAAGAGGAAGCAATGAAAATAGTAGAAAATCTGGAAGTGACCGCCACAGGTGAGTCAAAGCCGCTATCTGAATACCTTACCTGGAGCGCGAGAATGCAACAGGAAGGGCAGGGTGAAGAGTCGAAGTTGACTGCAACAGCGGAGGAGATGAAGCAGACCCATAAGGTAGGCGATGCATTTACTGTTTCGGCGGATACAGATAGCGAAGCTGGAATTATTGCCGATGCGATCTCAGTGCGTGTGGCGAATGTACAGATGGCGGATGATAACAGTCTTCTGGATGCTGCGCTGGCAGACGAAGACGTGCAGGCGGCCTTTGATCAGGACGGCAAATTGGTTGCAAATGAGATCACCTATTACAAGGCTGGTGACGGTATTGATTCTCTGGACGAGGCTGTGGATACAAAAACGGTGAATCAGAAACTGGTATATGCGACCGTGGAATACACCAACACAAGCGATCAGGAACTGGACAATGTCTTGCTCTTTGCTTCTTTCGTGGGCATGACCCAGGATGGGGACGGATATACATTCTATGACCGTGCCCGCAGCAACAGCGATGCAGATTATGTGTCCTCCAGCAGCATCGGTGGCCTGGGCGAAATGGATTACTATGACATTCGTGGAAACGGAAACAAAAATTACATTTCTGCCCTCCAGCCAGGCGAGACAGTTACCGTTCATTTTGCGAAAGTGGTCAATGAAGATGAACTGGATAAACTATACCTGTCCCTGGATACCGCAGGCGGTTCTTATGCATTTATGGATAGTGCATTGCAGATGGGGTATGTGGATATAAGACAATAACAGGAAAGCATGGAGAGAGGCAGCCGCACAGTAGTTTGTGCGGCAGCTTCTTTCAGGTGTGAAAAACATCTTGATTTTGTATGAAATTCAGGTTGTATGTTTGGTTTTTGCATGATATAATTTTTGAACAGATATTTCTTGTGAAGACGTTCTGTTTTCGAGTATCTG
>JAQUWF010000152.1 GCA_028692975.1 Lachnospiraceae bacterium | reverse complement strand
AGACAATGCCGGGGGCGCGTATCACTAAGCAAAGAAATCAGCGTGCGTAATTAGCGGAAGCGAAATCCTCTGCTTACGAAGACTTAGAGACGAAGGCTTTCCTGAGTCTCTTAGTCGCAGTTAGCAGATAGTTCACTGCAGCGTTGCACGCCTTTGCGTGTGATACGCGCTCCCGGCATTGCCGTCCGTCTAGCATTGCCGTCCGTCTAGCATTGCCGTCCGTCTAGCATTGCCGTCCGTCTAGCATTGCCGTCCGCCTGGCATTGCCGTCCGTCTAGCATTATGGTCCGTCTGGCATCACAAAACCATAACTCACAATATCAAGAGCGTATTATACAAAAAGCATCAATACAGCGATGCCACATCCAATACTAATCCAACTTAATATTAGCAAAAAGTGATCCCAAACTAGTCGTAACTTCCTCTGCCTCTGGAATCTCCACTACTTCTTCTTCAATATCAGTAGCGGTAACGTCCTGCAATGCCTTCATGCTGAGACTTAATTTTCCCTCTTTGATCTCAATAATCTTCACCTTCACATGCTGGCCTACACTGAGTTCTGACTTGGGATGTTTGATACGTTTTTCGCAGATCTGGGAAATATGAACCAGACCGGATAATCCGTTTCCGATATTTACAAAGGCACCATACGGCTGTAAACTTTCTACGACACCTTCAGTTACCAGGCCGACCTGCATGGTGGATACTTTGTTGGCGCGTTCTTTTTCTGCTTCCTCACGAAGGATTTCACGGGCGGAGAGTACCAGCTTCTGGTCTTCCTCGTCTGCGGTGATGACACGCACCAGGATAGTTTTGCCCAGCCATTCATCCAGGTCTTCTACATAATTCAAAGATAACTTGGAAGCGGGGATAAAGCCGCGGATGCCTTCCACAAAACCTACTACACCGGACTTTACGATTTCCGTAATTTTAACCGGGATAGCAATTTCCTCATCCATGAGTTTTTTCAGTTCATCCCAGGCAAGGACTTCGTTGGCTTCTTTTTTAGAAAGAAGAATATGTCCTTCACCATCATCTTTGCGGACAACGGTAGCAGAAATCGTATCACCGATGTGTACATCCTCTTTAATAGAAAAAGAAGGGTCGCTGCTGTAATCCTCCAGTTTGATAATTCCCTCCGTATAATAATCAAGGTCAACATTGACCTCTGTCTCGGACACCCCGATAACCGTTCCGGTTACGATATCGCCCTCCCGTATTACTTTAAAAGAGGCCTCCAGTTCCTTTGCGTAATCGTCCATTGATTCACTCATTTCATACCGCCTTTCTTTTTGCATCTGTGCAAATTTTCTCTAACTAACAGTTTAGCGCATATTTCATTTTTGGTAAATAAAAATTACTCTTTTTGTAAAGAAACTACAAGAAATATTGTGGCGGATTGTTAGAATGTACATAAGAAAGAATGTTATTGTCCCAATTTTTGCTGTTTTATGAGCAGGAAAAATTCGGAGTACTGAAAATAAATCGTAACTGGTCAGGTACTGAATAGTTACAATAAATTAAAGGACGTAGAAAAACTATGAAAATCGGAATCGGCATAGACACGGGTGGCACCTGTACGGATGCGGTGGCCTATGATCTGGAGAAGAAAGAAATATTAGCGGTGGGGAAGACTGCTACTACAAAAGATAATCTTGTGATAGGAATCGGAAAGGCATTGGATACGCTCCCGGCGGAGGTGCTGGCGCAGGCGAAGGTGGTGGCACTGTCCACCACCTTGGCTACCAATGCATGCGTAGAAAATAAAGGTGGGCGCGGCAAGCTGATTTTTCTGGGTGTGGATCCGGAAAATGTGAAGCGTATTGGGAAGGACTATGGCTTTTCTGATGATGACAGCCTGATCTTTGTGGACAGCAAATCAAACATGACAGATGGGCTGATCCGTGAGCCGGACTGGGCGGAGCTGGAAAGACGGCTGGATACAGAACTGGAAGACTGCCAGGCGGTGGGTATCGTGGAGCTTTTTGCCAATCGTACCGGGGCGGTATTGGAAAAAAAGGTGCGGCGCATTATTGAGGAGAAATATCAGATCCCGGTGGCCTGCGGCTATGAACTTTTCTCGGATCTCAATGCCATAGGGCGCGGGGCGGGCGTATTGTTGAATGTAAGACTTATTACACTGATACAGGATTTCCTGAAAGCGGTCAAATCGGCCATGAAAGCGCGGAATATTCAGGCACCGGTAGTGATCGTGCGCAGTGATGGCAGCCTGATGCCGGAGGAAATAGCGAAGAAACGCCCGGTGGAGACCCTCCTGTGCGGACCGGTGGCCAGCGTAAAGGGTGCGGCGGAATTATGTACTGCGCCGGATGCCCTGGTGGTGGACATGGGAGGTACGACTACGGACATTTCCCTGGTACGAAATGGTGTTCCTCTGCGGCAGGAGGGCGGCATCCGCATCGGCCAGTGGGCGACTTATGTGCAGGGACTCTATGTGGATACCTTCGGACTGGGTGGAGACAGCGGCATTTCCCTTGATGTGGAGGGGAAACTCAGTATCTGCAGCCAGAGAGTGATGCCTCTGTGTATGGCATCAGTTCGATATCCGTCGATATTAGAAATATTGAAGAAACAGGCAGCGGATGAACAGAAAACGACTACCTGGCGAAAACGGATTTATGTAGGGCTGAAAGATATCAGTGAAGACACTTCCTATACAGAGACGGAGCGGGAGATAGGCAGATATTTTTATGAGAATCCCATGAGCTTTGTGGGGCTGGAACAGAAATGTGGGCGCTCCCTGCATAACTCGCTGCTGGACCGTCTTCTGCGGGAAAATGTGATCATGCCCTGTGGCATTACACCCACGGATGCCATGCATGTGAAAGGCGATTTCAATGCTTACCATACGGAGGCATCTATTCTGGGAATCAGGCATATGGCTTATCTCATGGAATGTACGGAGCAGGAAGTCTGTGAGAAAATCTATGATCTGGTGCGGGAAAAACTGTTTATCAATATCGCACGCATTCTGTTGGCGCAGTCCTGCCCGGTGGCGGCAGCGGATATATCAGGGGATGGCTGGCAGAATATCCTGCGGGAAATGTATGGGCAGAAACGTTATGGCAAACGAAGTCCCTTTGGAAATATATCGATTGATACCGATATGATATTCGTGGGCGTGGGTGGACCCATCCATTTATTTCTGCAGGACGTGGCAGAATTATTCGGGACGGAGGCAGAGGTGTCCACTTACGCAAGGGTGGCCAATGCGCTGGGTGCTATTGTGGGAAATGTGGCGGCGGAAGTGACGCTGCAGATTCAGGCGGGGCAGATACAGGAAGGCTTTCTGGTTACCGGAAACGGTATTTCCTATGAGGCCGAGAACTTGGAGGAGGCCAGTCAGTACGCGGAGGAACAGGCCATAGAATTGGCAAAAAAAGAGGCCATACGACGCGGTGCGGCCGAAAATGCTATCACAGTACAGGTGGTGCATTGCAAAAAAGAAGCCGCCCTTACCCAGGAGGAGAGCATTTTCATAGAAGAAAAGGTCACCGCCACAGCGAAGGCGGCCATGGAATTAAAATAGACAATATCAGAAATAGAATATAAAAAATACGGTTCATGACACGGGTTTATCCGGCAAAAACATAAAGGCAGGAAGCGGGGGCAGTTGAAACGTCCTTACGCCAAGCCCGATGTTTTTGGAAAGTGCATGAATCGTATTATTTTATGTTTTATTCTATTTACAGATCAATGCTCTGGAAAGTCATACTGTAATTTAACAGATTTTGGTGGTCCATGTTCCACAGTCCCAGACCTGCGTGACGAGATCTTCGTAGAAGTCCGGCTCATGGCAGATAAGGAGCAGGCTGCCCTTGTATTCCTTCAGGGCGCGATGGAGCTCTTCCTTTGCCACCACATCCAGATGGTTGGTGGGCTCGTCCAGGAGCAGGAAGTTGGTTTCTTTGTTGATTAGTTTGCATAATCTTACCTTCGCCTGCTCGCCACCGCTTAATACGCGGACTTTTGATTCGATATGATCCGTGGTCAGACCACATTTCGCCAGGGCAGAGCGTACCTCATACTGGCTCAGGGAAGGGAATTCCTTCCAGATCTCTTCGATACAGGAGGAAGTGTTGCCAGGCGGCATTTCCTGCTCGAAGTAACCGAGATACAGATAATCCCCCAGCTGTGCGAATCCGCTGTAAGGCTTGATGAGGCCAAGGATACTGCGCAGCAGGGTGGTTTTACCGATTCCGTTGGCACCGATCAGTGCGATTTTTTCCCCACGTTCCATTTTCAGATTCAGTGGCTTGGACAGCGGCTCGTCGTAGCCGATGACCAGATCCTTTGTCTCAAATAAATATTTTCCCGGTGTGCGGGCGGTCTTAAAGTTGAATTCTGGCTTTGGCTTTTCCTTCGCCAGCGTGATCACATCCATCTTATCCAGCTTCTTCTGGCGGGACATAGCCATATTCCGGGTGGCGACACGAGCTTTGTTTCTTGCCACGAAGTCTTCCAGTTGGGTGATTTCCTGCTGTTGTCTGCGGTAAGCCGCCTCCAGCTGGGATTTCTTTACGGCGTAGACCTCCTGGAATTTGTCGTAATCGCCCACGTAACGGTTTAATTCCTGATTTTCCATATGATAGATCAGGTTGACTACGCTGTTCAGGAAGGGAATATCATGGGAAATCAGGATAAAAGCATTCTCATACTCCAGCAGATAGCGTTTCAGCCATTCAATATGCTGTACGTCCAGATAATTGGTAGGCTCGTCCAGAAGAAGGATGTCCGGTTTCTCCAGAAGCAGTTTGCCCAGAAGTACCTTGGTACGCTGGCCGCCGCTTAACTCCGTCACGTCCTTGTCCATACCGATCTCGTCCAATCCGAAGGCCCGTCCGATCTCGTCCACTTTTGCATCTATCATATAAAAGTCATGCATGGTAAGCAGATCCTGGATCGTGCCCAGTTCCTCCATCATTTTATCCAGTTCTTCCGGTGTCGCGTCCCCCATCTGATCACACAGAGCGTTCATGCGTTCTTCCATTTCGTACAGAGGGTTAAAGGCCGAAGCAAGTACGTCGCGGATAGTCATGCCAGCTTCCAGAACAGTGTGCTGATCCAGATAACCGGCCTTGACATTTTTCGACCATTCTACCTTTCCCTCATCCGGCATCAGATGTCCTGTGACAATATTCATAAAAGTGGATTTCCCTTCTCCGTTAGCCACCACCAGCCCAATGTGCTCGCCCTTTAGCAGCCGAAAAGAAACATCCGTAAAAATAGCCCGATCTCCAAAACCGTGGGAGAGATGTTCAACATTTAATATACTCATAATTACCTCTTTTGTTTTTATTCTCGAATAGTTTCTAGTATATCATAGCAACCACAGAAAATAAATTGGAAATAAGAATGATTTTGTTTTTAAAATAGTTTCCCCCAAAATCAAAAATTCTATTGACATACAATATTATATGTTATATAGTATGATCATACAATATTATAC